>CAJXWI010000149.1 GCA_913062735.1 uncultured Arcobacter sp. | reverse complement strand
GGTTGGAGTACGGCTTTTCCTGATGCTCTTGGTACAATTGATTTAAGCTCATGTAGAGAACTTCCTTTAGAGGAAAATTCTATTTTCTTTCTTTTAGACTTTGAAGGAAAAGAAATACATGCAAAGGTTTGTCCAAGAACGCTTCTTAAAAACGTAATTAAACAAGGAAAAGACTTAGGCATTACTTTTGATGCTTCAACAGAATTTGAATTTTTTATGTTTAATGAAACTCCTGCTAGTGTTAGAGAAAAAAACTATAAAAACTTAGAACATTTTACACCTGGAATGTTTGGATATTCAGTTTTAAGAAATTCAGTTCAGAGTGATTTTTATCATGATTTAATGGATTTATGTTTAGATATGGATATGGAAATAGAAGGTTTACACACAGAAACTGGACCTGGTGTTTTAGAAGCAGCTTTACTTTATGACGAGTTATTAAAAACGGCAGATAAAGCAATATTATTTAAAACATTTACAAAAGTTTTAGCACAACAACAAGGTTATATGGCTACTTTTATGGCGAAGTGGTCAGGAGATTATCCTGGACAATCAGGTCACCTACATATTTCTGCAAAAGATAAAAATGGAAAATCAATTTTTTATGATGAGAAAAAAGAAAATACTATTTCTGATGAAATGAGATGGTTTATAGGTGGGCAGCAACAACTTATGCCAGAAATATTAGCAATGATTGCACCAACGTGTAATTCATATACACGACTAATTCCTGGGTTTTGGGCACCTACACAAGCTACATGGGGTGTTGATAATAGAACGTGTGCATTAAGAGCAATAACAGGAAGTGCAAAAGCACAGAGAGTTGAGTACAGAGTTGCTGCTGCTGATATTAATCCGTATATTGCACTAGCTGCAGCTGTAGGAACTGGATTATGGGGAATAAAAAATAAAATTGAACCAACTTCTCCTATTGCTGGAAATGCTTATGATGTTGATATGGGGAGAGAATATTCTTTTCCAAAAACATTGGATCAAGCAGCTGATCGTTTAAAACAATCAAAAATTGCGCGAGAAATTTTTGGTGATGTTTTTGTGGATCATTATTCTTATACAAGAGAACATGAATCGGCTGAACAATTAAAAGCCATTACCGACTGGCAATTAAACAGATATTTTGAAATTATATAAAAGAAGGAAAAATCATGAGTACATTTAAAACAATAAGTCCCATTGATGGGGCTGTTTATGTAGAAGAACAATTACATAGCCTAGAGGATATCAATACTGTTTTAGAAAAAGCAGCTTTAGCTCAGAGCTTATGGCAAGACGTTTCATTGGAAGAGAAAAAAGAATGTATACAAAAATTTATAGATATTTTAGTATCCCAAGAAGATGAAATATCAAAAGAGTTAACCTATCAAATGGGTAGACCCATTTCTCATACACCATTTGAAATAAAAGGCTTTAAACAAAGAGCAGATTATTTAATGCAAATTGCAAAAGATAACTTAGAAAGTCATTACCCTCCTAGTATTGAAGGCTTTGACCGATATATTGAAAAATTGCCTCTTGGAAATGTGTGTATATTAAGTCCTTGGAATTATCCATTTCTTACATCTGTAAATGTATTAATACCAGCACTATTAGCTGGAAATTCAGTAGTCTTAAAACACTCAGCACAAACTCCCTTGGTTGCAAAAAGGTATAAAGATGCTTTTACAAAAGCAGGTTTACCAAAAGACTTATTCTCAATTTTATATTTAGATCATAAAAACACAGCCTTGATGTTAGCAGATGAGAGAGTTGATGGAGTATTTTTTACAGGCTCTGTTAAGGGTGGAATTGCGGTTCAAGAAGCTATTAAAGATATTGCCCAAACATCTATTATTAAAACACAAACAGTAATTGGGGGTGGAACTACTCCTAATAAAAAAATACCTACTATTGTATTGTCTTTGGCATTTAAAAATTACAAAGAAAATAAAATAGAAAAACTCTTACGTGCTAAGGGAGTTATAGGAAGAATGGAAAAAGAACAATATCTATTAGACTTTAGAGCCATCAAAGAAAATGAATTAGAAACACTTATTTCTATTATAAAAGAGATTATTAATGAGTAATTATATTATTGGAACCTGTGGTCATATTGATCATGGTAAAACAGCTTTAATAAAAGCGTTAAACGGTTATGAAGGTGATACAACAAAAGAAGAAAAAGACAGGGGGATTACTATTGATCTTTCTTTTTCACATATTTCACAAAATGAAAAAAATGTGGCTTTTATTGATGTACCAGGTCATGAAAAACTAATTAAAAACATGATTGCGGGAGCTTTTTCTTTTGATTGTGTGATGGTTGTTGTTAGTGCTGCTGAGGGAATTAAACCTCAAACTATTGAGCATTTAGAGATACTTAAATTAATTGGAATTAAAAAAGCCTTAGTTGTAATTACAAAAAAAGATTTAGTAGATGCAGAAACGCTTAAAATAAAAGAAAAAGAAATTGTTTCTTTTGTTCAAGAATATGAATTTGATATTGAAAAATCTTTTTGTGTCTCTATTTATGATGAAGACTCAATTTCGCACTTAAAAGAAGAGCTGTTTACCCTAAATGCATCTAATAAAGAAAAAGAAAACTTTTTTAGATACTACGTTGATAGAGTATTTTCATCTAAGGGAGCTGGAACAATTGTAACAGGGACTGTTTTAGGAAATGAAATATCTTTAAATGAAAAAGTATTCCTTTGTGATATTAAAAAAGAAGTAAAAATTAAAAACCTTCAAGTACACTCACGTGACGTTGAAACGGCTTTTATTTCAAACAGATGTGCTATCAATCTTTCAGGTGTTGATTCTAATAAAATACAAAGAGGTTCAGTCCTTTCTAAAAAAGGCTTTTTAAGAGGTTTTTACAGTATTGATGTAAGTTTTAAAGCCTTAAAAAGTTTAAGCTTAACACATAATAGAATTTATACTGTTTATTTAGGTGCTAAAAAGTTTGAAGCAAAAGTACTTCTCTTTTCATCTACGGATGCACTAGAAAATGGTTATGCAACGATTAAAGCAAGTTCAGAAATATTCAGTATTTATGGGGAAAAACTTATTTTAAGAGAAGGCAATCGTACAATTGCAGGAGCAAGTATTTTAAATCCAGTGGTTGATCCCATGAAAAAACAGCAAAAACTTAAAATGTTAGAAGCTTTGAATAAACAAGATATCAAAGAAGCGTATCAAATTTTATTAACAGCACATAAAAAAGGTCTTGGATTAGTCTCTTCTGCTCAAAGATTTGCTCTTTCTCATGAAGAAGCACTAAAGATTGCAAACTCACTAGATGCATCTTTTGTAGATGAAAAAGACTTAATCATTTACCCAGCAGAAACGAAAGCTTATATAAAAGAAATCGTAAGCAATATTTATACAAAAAACCAATATGCCCTGCTTTCAATTGCTTCTATTAAATTGCGTCTTAAGTGGGCAAGTGAAAGTTTTATACTGCTTGCTATTAATGAATTAATTGAAGAAAAACTGCTTAAAAAAGATGGTAATTTATATATCAATGCCAATATCAAAGAGAGTTTTCAAGACAGCTTAGAAAATATAGTATTAGAGCGCTTAGAAAAAGAAGGATTTACTCCAACTGCTCCTTATAATATCTATGATGACTTAGATTTGGATAGAAAACTTGGAGATGATATTTTAAAAGCTTTATGTGCTAAAAAACACGTTATTAGAATGGCACATAATCTTTTTATTCATGCACAATCCTTAAATAAAATAGTAAAAAGCATGAATGAAATTATTAAAGAAGAAGGGTATATTGAAATTAAGAACTTCAAAGAAAAATATCCCATGTCAAGAAAATATTTGGTTGCCTATTTAGATTATCTCGATAATTTCTCACAAATTAAAAAAGTAGATAATAAAAGGTGTTTTGCCTAAAACTAAAGCCAAATAATCTTGGCTTTAGCTCTCTTAGCTACAATTGCAAATGACCTTAACCAACGAACAAGAAAATATAATCAATGCCAAAGAATACTCTTTTAAAATCAATGCCGTAGCAGGTAGTGGAAAAACCACAACACTTTTGGAATATGCACAAAAGAACTCTCATTTAAAAATTTTGTACCTAGCGTATAATAAGTCTTTACAAACCTCTCTTATGAATAAATTAGGTGATTATAATCTAAGTCATATGCATGTAAGCACTATACACTCTCTTGCTTATAAAAGAATCCAAGCTCATAATTATGTTTTGTGTTCTGATTTAAAAATGCAAGTTTTAGAATACAATTTATGTGAATATGAGAGAAAAGTAAATCAAAAAAATTCGTATTACCCTATTCCTGAATATTTAGCTCTAATAAAAGACTTGGTTAATTTTTATTGCAACAGCTCAATTATTGCTTTAAACGAAGCCCTTCTAAAAGCCTATAAACAACAAAGTGATTTAGGGGCTAAAATAATTGAGCTTATTTCAAAAGATGAATCAAGAGTTCTAGCCCATCTTAAATATATTTTATCTGCTATGAAGAATAAAAAAATAGAAGCCACCCATGATTTTTATTTAAAAATGTTTTATTTAAATAAGTCTGCCTGTTCTAATTTGGGATATGATTTAATTCTTGTAGATGAAGCACAAGATATTTCTGATGTGATGATAAGAATAGTTGAGAATCAAAATGTAAGACGAGTGTATATTGGAGATTCTTTTCAGCAAATATATTCTTTTAGATATGCAACTAATGCCCTTGCTAAAATTGATTTACCTTCTTTTACCTTAAGTAAGAGTTTTCGTTTTGGAAATGAATATGCAAAAACCTTAGCCAAAAGTTTAAATACCTTGTATAAAAAATGTGGCTCGTCTTCTTTATATTTAGAAGGCACACAAAATGAAACTAAAATAGGTGAAAAATATTTGGATGTAAATAAACCTATTTGTGTAATTGCTCGTACTACTTTTGGTTTAATTCAAAAAATAGTGCATTATATTCATGACAATAAAAAGATTTATTTTGAAGGGGGATACGGAGGATATTCTTTTATGAACCCTATGGTGTATTCTATTTTTTATTTAAAACAAAAGAAGAATGACAAAATCACCCTTCCTGAAATCAAAGAGTTTGAAACCATAGGAGAGCTTGAAGAATTTGCAAAAGATACAAAAAACCAAGATTATCTAAACATCATAAAATTCATTAATGCTTATGGTGATAATATTTTTGAAATCAATAAAAAAATAAAAAACCGTCTGATACTTGATAAAAACAAAGCCGATATTATTTTTACGACTACTCATAAATCCAAGGGTTTAGAATACGAACAAATAATTCTTGCAGATGATTTTATTTCAAAAAAAGAAATCACGAATGAAAAAAGTAAAATGAGTGATATGCAAAAAGCAGAAGAACTTAATATTTATTATGTGGCTGCTACAAGAGCAAAAGAAGTAGCCGTTTTAGCATCGCTTGAATTAAACTATGTGTATAAAGAAGAAGATAATTTTGAATTTAAAAGTAAAAAAACCTACAAAAAAACGTCCTCATCAAAAATGAAAAAAATGCAAGAACAATGGTTGTCAAAAAATAAAACAAAAAAATCAGATGCTTTTTAATTTTTTATTCTAGTTATCTTATCTCAAAAAAACATATAACTATTAGAAAATGCAAGTTTACTAATACAAAAACCATATTAATAATTTTATGAATTATTAATATTTACACGCAATAAATAACTAGATATATTATTTAACTTTTTCTTAATTATATATATATATACTTTTTCTTTTAAAAAGGAATAATTATGAAAAAACTAAGAGTTATAGGCTTATGCATAACATTATTGTTATTGCCCAGTTTAATAATGGCAAGCGAGGGCTTTGATGCAACAGTGGATCAATTTTTTACTGATTACTTAGGCTGGTTTGCTAGCACTATCTTTTATGGTGTAAGTGTTCAAGATGGAGTTACTTTTCCTCTTATTGTAGGATGGTTATTTATAGCTGCAATTATATTTACTCTTTATTTTGGTTTTGTACAGTTTAGAAGATTCAGACTATCTCTTGATATAGTTGCGGGAAAATACACCGATCCTAATTCAAAAGAAAAAGGTGAGATTTCACATTTTCAAGCCTTAGCGACTGCCTTATCTGGTACTGTTGGTCTTGGGAATATTGCAGGAGTTGGTGCTGCTTTAGCAATTGGTGGTCCAGGAGCAACATTTTGGATGATTCTTTGTGGCTTATTAGGAATGGCATCAAAATTTACGGAATGTACCTTAGGGGTTAAGTATAGAAATGAATTTGCAGATGGAACCGTTTCAGGTGGTCCAATGTATTATTTATCAAGGGGTTTTAAAGAAAGAGGTTTTGGTGGTTTTGGTAAGTTTTTAGCCGTTGGATTTGCTGTTATGACTATTCTAGGAGCAATGGGTGGTGGAAATATGTTCCAAGGAAATCAAGCAAATGCGATGATTGTTCAAACCTTTGGACTGGCTGATGGATATGGATGGGTTACGGGTATAATAATGGCTACTTTAGTTGCTTCTGTAATTATTGGAGGAATGCCTTCAATTGCAGCTGTAAC
>CAJXWI010000148.1 GCA_913062735.1 uncultured Arcobacter sp. | reverse complement strand
AGAACACCAGTATTTACATCAACTTGTAAGAATCTTGAGAAAACAATCCCAACCCCTCTCATTTGACCAGCAACATATGTAAACGATACGAAGATAACTGCTACAACCGCAACAGTTCTTGCTACATCAGAATAATATCTGTCACCAACAAAATCAGGAACAGTAAATTTTCCAAATTTTCTTAAGTATGGAGCTAAAAGCATAGCTAGTAGAACGTATCCACCAGTCCAACCCATTAAATAAGCACCACCAAAACTTCCTTTAAAAGAAATAATACCAGCAAGTGAGATAAATGACGCAGCACTCATCCAATCGGCAGCAGTTGCCATACCATTAGCTACTGGATGAACTCCACCACCAGCTACATAAAATTCTTTAGTAGAACCAGCTTTTGCCCATAAAGCAATACCGATATAAACTGCAAAAGATACACCTACAAATAGGTAAATTAAAGATTGTAATTCCATTCGTTTCTCCTATTCACTAACGCCATATTTTTCATCAATTGCTGACATTTTGTTTACATAAACAAAAATCAACACTACGAAAAAGTAAATTGCACCTTGTTGTGCAAACCAAAATCCTAACTTAACACCTGATATTTCTATCGCGTTTAGTTCGTTAATAAATAAGATACCACAACCAAATGATACAACAAACCATACAACTAATAATTTTATTATTGTTGATATATTTTCTTTCCAATAAGCTTGAGCTTTTTCTGGACTCATAGATTCTCCTTAATGATTTTTACTTAAATTCATACCTAAGATAGGATTTAAGTAATTAACAGTGTTAGTATAATGGGTGAAAATAGCAAAAGGATAGCAATGATTCAACATTTGAAAAGAATTTTTAAATTTAGTTTTACTTAAGGTTGTCTATCGGTATATTGGGGACTTATGCTGAGTAAAATCTGTTTATTTTATAGCCAAGTCCTCTAATATTTGTAATAAAGTCTTCTTTTAACGCTTTTTTTAAACGTGATATTTCTGCTCTAATAGTTGGGTTATCTATGTCTTCAGCATTCCATACATCTAGCCTAAAACGTTCAAAATCGACAATCATATTAATATTTAGTGCTAATATATGAATGATATCAAGTTGTTTTCTTGTTAATTCTTGGGGCTCTTTGTTGAAAAATAATGTTTTCTTGTCTTTTGAATATGCATAATTTTCAGAAAATTTTATGTGAGTAGTAGCACTTTGATCTTTTTTTAGTATCTGATTTATCTTAATTCCAAGCTCTTCTAAGTGAAAGGGTTTCTTTAAATATTCTCTGCAACCTAAATCATAGGCCCTTGTAATATCTTCTATATCAATTAGTGCTGATATATAAATAGTTGGTATAAAAAGTTTTCTTGAATTTAATTCATCTAAAATTTCATAACCATCTTTTTTTGGAATATTAATATCTAATATTAATAAATCAAAAGAGTTATCTACTTCATCAAGTACAGTTTGTCCATCAATATAACTTTCAACCAAATGGCCAATTTTTTTTAAATATTCTTTTATTGCATTATTGAGCATTAACTCATCTTCAAGTAGTAGTATTTTCATCTATTTTAAACCTATATGAGAATTTTGTTTCATTTGTATTAGAGTCTAGTTTTATAATAACATTATTTTTATCACAGATCTCTTTTACTATTTTTAATCCCAAGCCAAATCCACCTCTATTAGAGTTTTCTCTGTAGAAATCATCAAATATTTTATTTTCTTCTTCGATTTTTTGTGAATTGGTAATAACTTGAAAAATAATGTAGTCTTCTTGGTCGTAGTGCAGGTTAATCTTGATCTTCGAGTTTGCATAAGAGTATTTAATTGCATTCGAAATATTATTATCTATAATGCGCTCTAAAGAAGTTTTATTAAAGCGTATGTGTATATCTTCTTCTTTTTTTAAGTCGTATGATAAAGAGTTTGATTTTGCAATTTCATCAAAAAAACTAAGGCGCGAATCTAAAATATCTGAAAAATTCAGAATACTTTTTTTGTATTCTACCCTGTCTTTTTTAATCATATACGATAAATCATCGTAAATGTTTTGAATTATTTTTATACCATTTTGTATGTTAGTTAAGTATTTATTATCAATTTCATGAATTTTACACAAATCTATATTTGTTTGTATAATAGATAGTGGCGTATTGATTTCATGAACTGAATGTTTTAAAAATTGTTTTTGCGATTCAATTAGATTTGTTAATTCAGTGGTTTGATTATCTACTTTTATTTGTAGGTGTTTATTTAAATCTTCAAGTATATGGGTTTTTAATTTTATATTGTTCATAGCATTATTGGCGTAATTAGCAATTATTTTGAATTCTCCAAGAATTAACCTGTTTTGATTGATGGGGTGGTCCGATTTTTCAGCTTCTTCAAAATAAACGCCAATTTCTTTTACATCATTTACAATTAATAAGGTAGCATTTTTATACAAAAATATAGAATAAAGCACTATCATTATTGTTAAAGATAAAATTTGAAAAACGTAATTGGAAATTTTCTTATCGTATTCATCTTGTTTGATTTTTATTTGTTGTGTTACTTCATCAAGATATAAACCACTTCCAATAGTCCAATTCCAAGAGTTATATGCTAATGCATAAGATACAATAGGGGCATTTTCATTTATGTCTTTTTTATACCAGGTATAGCGTATATAACCCCCATCTTCTTCTTGTGAAATGTCAATTAAATCTTTTACAACATTTTTTCCATAAATATCAATTTGATCATAAAAGTTTTTATTTTGATTTTCTTTTGAGGCTGGAAAATAAATAGCTTTTCCCACAAAGTTATAAATAAAGATATTGTCATTAATATCTTTTTCTTTTCTCATCTTATCAATGGCTTTTAATATATCTTCTTGTATTTCTTTTTCTGGTTTTATTATTTTAAAACGCTTGTGATAATAGGAAATAAATGAAATTATTTTATTAAGGTCACTTTTAATAAGTTCTTTTTGTTTATTGGTATAATCAACTTCTAAGGTATCAATCTTGTGTTGAAATTCATCAAAGGTATTGTCAATAATAATATAAGTAAATGATGAGATAAGTATTATAATAAATACTATACTTGATAAAATAAGATGATAGATGGATTTTACTCGTATCATAGAAGGCCTTTTTATTATGCAAAGGATAACTGTTTTTTATTTAAAGTAAAATTTCTTAAAGTATAAAATTATTTAATTGATTGTTTGTGTGTAAAATAAGAGATGTTTTTTTGAAAGATATTAAAAAAGTGGCGCGGTTGAAGGGACTCGAACCCTCGACCTCCTGCGTGACAGGCAGGCGTTCTAACCAACTAAACTACAACCGCACTTTATAAATACTAAATACATATAATGTATAAAGATGTCACTAACATTAAATAAATCCTATGCTACTGCATAATATGGTTTTAAATAATTATTATCTATATATCTACAAAAATCTATGCAAGCATAAACGATTTGTGAATATCGTAGATAATTTTAATATTAAACAAATTAATGTTAAATATTCAAATTATGGTAGTCGATAGAAGACTCGAACTTCTGACGTCTACCTTGTAAGGGTAGCGCTCTACCAACTGAGCTAATCGACCACTATGGATATTTTATATCATCCCTGATAATAAGTTTGTAAATGGTGATCCCTAGGAGATTCGAACTCCTATGGTTGGAATGAAAATCCAAAATCCTAACCATTAGATGAAGGGACCTAAAACTTATACTGGTGACCCGTGATGGATTCGAACCATCGGCCACTTCCTTAAAAGGGAAATGCTCTACCAGCTGAGCTAACGGGTCCTATTTAAGAAGCTGTTCTTAAATTGGAGTGGAATTATATGCAAATAATTATCATTTGTCAACGGTTTTTTGAAGAAAATTCAAAATTTCTTTTAGTGCTGTTTTTGCGGCTTGCATTTGCACTTCATTTCTTTGACCAAAAAAGTGATATTTTTCTACTTTTTTACTGCCTTTAGGCCCCATAAAACCAATGATTACTGTACCTACAGGTTTTTGTTTTGAACCGCCATTTGGACCAGCAATACCAGAAGTTGCAAGTGCGTAATTTGCGTCGAATTTTTCTTTAACATTGCTTAACATCTCATTTACAACTTCTATACTAACCGCACCATGCTTTTGAAGTGTTTTTTTTGATACATTTAATTCTTTGTGTTTAATGTCATTTGAGTAGGTTACAATGCCTCCATTAAAGATTTCAGATGAACCAGAGACTTGTGTTATTAAATAGGATATTAGTCCTCCTGTGCATGATTCTGCACTTGTTATACTAGCCTTGTTTTTTTTAAGTAAACTTTGTAACTTTTTCATGTCATTGTCATTAAATATAGAATCATACATAGTAGGGCCTTATAATGTTGTGATGGATATATTAGAATAATTGAGCTTAATTGTGAAAGTGTTGTAATGCGTAGGAAACTATAATAAGATTTTACTCTTATTATAGTAGAAGGGCTATTCTGTTAAATCTGCTATAAAAGCATCTTCATTATAGTTAAGGTTTAAATATTCAACAATAACTTTTAAATCACGTTCAGCATTACCTAAACAAGATGTAGCACCTGGACTTGGTGTCATATTAAAAATTAAACCATTCCCTGGGTTAATAGATGCTTCACCTAACATAAGTTTTTGTTTTTCTTTATCAAGAACTTGTGGTCGTACGCCACCAAAACCTTTTGCATATTCAATATCATCAGTAGTTAATGAAGGAACAATTTTTTTAGCATCTTGTACAAATAGTTTTTTATTAATAAAAGGTATTTCAAATAAGAAGTTTTTAAATACATAGTTTCTAATATCAGAATCTTTTAATAGGTCCCAGAATATTTTTACAATGTTTCCATCAAAGTTTAACGTTTTCCAGAAATCCATATAGGTTCCTGGTTTAAATCGTTCAAGTTTTGGCATCATTAAAGCAGTTGGTCCAAAACGTGTTTTTCCATTTGCTAAAATATCAGGATCTCCATGTAAAGCAGCAAAAGGTAATTTGTCATTTTGTACCATATATACTTTACCATTTAAAAAATCCCCAGAAGTCATATAAAAACTTCCTGCCATTGGTAAACAACCCATGTGTTTTCCATAACCCATTTTATGAGCTATATATAATGAGTGTGCTCCTGCATTTACAATTACAAAATTAGCAGAATACTCTTCACCATTTTCAGTAGTAACATCAAATGTTTTATCGTCGTTTTCAATTATGTCTTTGATTTGTGAATTAAAATAAACATCACTAGGAATATCAGATGCTTTTGTACCTTGTTTAACCAAAGCTTTAGTCATTTCACCAAAATCAACTGTAGTATACTGGTCTTTTGCACCCATTGCTACAATATTTTCTGGTCTCTCAATTGTTTGTTCTTTATCTTGCCAAACAAGTTTTGGTTCTAATTCTTTTAGTTTCTCTTTATCCCATAGTTCTAGATATGGGAATAGTTCTTTAAAATCATGGTATCTTTTTGTAATAAAAGCTACTTCTTCATCTCCAACACCTAAAGCCATTTTTTGATGAGAAAACATAATTTTATTTTCAAGTTCATATTGAAGGCAAAACTTTTCTATCATTTTTGCTGATCTTTTAGTTGCATGAGCTTTTTCTAATGTATAGTTTGTTTCTATATCACCCACATGAATTGTTTGTGAATTACTTGTACCTTTAGTATTTAAAGTAGCTAGATCTTCGTATTTTTCAAGTATACACATACTTTTTACATCAGTATATTTAGCTAATTCATAAAAAATTGCAGCTCCTGAAATACCGCCTCCGACAATTATTACATCATAATGTTTTTTATTCATCTGTTCCATTCCCTATTATAAATATTAATCTTATAATATCAGAATAATTTAAATTTTGATACAAAATAACAAAAACATATGAACATAATTTGTTTCAAATGTCTCTTTTTAACACACTAATTTTACATCTAGGGCAAATATGTATAGAAAAGAAACAAAACGATTAAATAAGATTCATTATTCGTACAAAATGTATAGATTTTGTACAAGTGCCTAGATAATCAAATATTAACAATTATTTAGATAAAATCACGCATTTAAAATAAGATATAAGGTCTTACACATGGATTACAAAGATAGTTTATTACTTCCAAATACAAAGTTTCCAATGAGAGGAAACCTTCCGCAGAACGAACCTATTAAATATAAGTTATGGGATGAGTCAAATGTTTATGAAAAAATGAAAAAAAATCGTGAAGGTGCACCAAGCTTTACTTTACATGATGGACCTCCATACGCAAACGGACATATTCATATTGGACATGCTTTAAATAAGATACTAAAAGACATCATTAATAAATATCATTATTTTGATGGAAAATCAATTCGTTACGTTCCAGGATGGGATTGTCATGGACTACCAATTGAACAAAAAGTTGAAGAAAAAATTGGATCTACAAAAAAGAAAGCCCTTGCAAAATCTAAATTAAGAGAATTATGCAGAACTCATGCAGCAAGATTTGTTGATATCCAAAAAGAAGAATTTAAAAAACTTGGAATTAT
>CAJXWI010000147.1 GCA_913062735.1 uncultured Arcobacter sp. | reverse complement strand
GCTAAAAAGATACCTTTGTGGGCTCTTTCCTCCGTTTCAAGTTCAAACAAATCTTTGTCTTCAAATAGGATTTCTCCAGAAACTTCGTACCCTTTTTTTCCTGATAAAATGTTTGATAATGTACTTTTACCGGATCCATTTGGACCCATAATTGCATGCACTTCACCAGGATTAATATTAAGAGAAAATCCTTTTAGAATTTGTTTATTATCAATCTTCGCATTTAATTGATTTATTTTTAACATTATCCCACACTTCCTTCTAAGCTTATACCGACTAATTTTTGTGCCTCTACCGCAAATTCCATAGGAAGTTGTTGTAAAACTTCTTTACAAAAACCATTAACAATCATAGAAACAGCATTTTCTTCATTTATTCCTCTTTGTTTTAAAAAGAACAATTGCTCATCTGATATTTTAGACGTAGTAGCTTCATGTTCGACTATAGAAGAAGCATTTTTAACATCATGGTAAGGATAAGTATTAGCAGAACAGGTATTTCCTATCAATAAAGAATCACAAGCAGAATAATTCCTTGCATTTTTTGCATTTTTAGAAACTCTTACTAAGCCTCTATAGGAATTAACACCTCTTAAAGCAGAAATCCCTTTTGAAATAATAGTTGATTTGGTATTTTTACCTATATGAATCATTTTTGATCCCGTATCTGCTTGCTGTCTTTTACTTGTTATGGCAACAGAGTAAAATTCTCCTACAGAATTATCCCCTTTTAATATACATGAAGGATATTTCCAAGTAATTAATGAGCCTGTTTCAACTTGTGTCCAAGATACTTTTGAATTCTCACCTAAACATTTTGCTCTTTTTGTTACAAAATTATAAATACCACCCTTTCCATTTTCATCTCCTGGATACCAATTTTGAATAGTTGAGTATTTTATTTTGGCATCTTTTAAAATAATGAGTTCTACAACAGCTGCATGTAATTGACTCTCATCTCTAGTAGGTGCGGAACAGCCTTCATTATAAGAAACATAAGAATTCTCATCTGCAATGATAATAGTTCGTTCAAACTGACCTGTATTTAAAGCATTAATTCTAAAGTAGGTTGAGAGTTCCATAGGACAAGTAACATTTGGAGGAATGTAAACAAAAGAACCATCAGTAAAAACAGCAGAATTCAAGCAGGCAAAATAATTGTCTCGTACTGGAACAACAGAAGCCATATATTTTTTTAATAAATCTGGATATTTTTGTGAGGCTTCTGAAATAGAACAGAATATAATTCCTAGTTTTTCAAGTTCTTCTTGATAGGTAGTTTTAATAGATACTGAATCAAATACAGCATCAACTGCAACACCTGCTAAAAGTTTTTGTTCTTCTAAAGAGATACCAAGCTTCTCATAGGTTTTTAAAATTTCTGGATCTACTTCATCAAGGGAGTTAAGCGCAGCTTTAGGAGCTGAAAAATAGGATATATTCTGAAAATCTATTTTTTGATATTCAAGTGTTGCCCATGAGGGTTCTTCCATTTTTAACCATGCTTTATATGCTTTTAATCTAAAGTCCAATAACCAGCTAAGGTTCGTCCTTTTTTTGAGATATGGCTTTGATGACTTCTTCATTTAAACCAGGGGGAAATGTTTCAGATTCAACCAAGGTTTCAAAACCAAGTTTATAATCTTCTTTTAATATTTTATCAATTTTCTTATTCATTAATACTGCCTTTCTTAAATAGGACAATTTTTGTCCTATTTAAGAAAGTGTAACATAATTAAATTAAATTACAAGAGTGAAAATATTATTATTTACAAAATATCAAAGAGGAAAGTAAATATATAAAGATTGAAAATTTAAAAATGCCAAAGCGCGATAAAAGCCAAGAAAAGTCCATATAAATAATATATATGCTTATTTATATGTCTGGATGTTACAAAAAGTAATGGCAAAATGATAATGTTTTTAATTAAGACAATTTTTATCCTATTTAGATTATAATCCATCTAAATTAATGAATTGGTGGTACTTTGAGAGCGATTCTCAAAATCAGAAGCATCAATATTTTAGGATAAAAGAACATGATGGAAGTTTATTTAGATAACAATGCGACAACTATGGTTGACCCTTTAGTTTTTGACGAAATGAAACCATTTTTAACAAATATTTATGGAAATCCAAACTCTTTACACAGATTTGGTTCAGGAACACATCCAAAAATGCTCGAAGCATTAGATTATTTATACGATGGTATTAATGCAAATGACAAGGATGATATTATCATTACTGGAAATGCAACTGAGTCAAATAATACAGTTATAAAAGGTATTTGGATTGACAAGATTTTAAATGGTGATAAAAATCATATTATAACAACTGAAGTTGAGCATCCTGCAATTACTGCTACTTTGAAGTTCTTAGAAACTCAAGGTGTAAATGTGACTTATTTACCAGTTAATGAAGAAGGTGTTTTAGAAGCACATACAGTAAGAGCATATATTAAAGATGAAACTGCTTTAGTTACTGTAATGTGGGCAAATAATGAAACTGGAAAAATTTTCCCAATAGAAGAAATTGGTGAAATTTGTAAAGAAATGAATGTTGCATTTCATACAGATGCAACGCAAGCTATTGGTAAAATCACAGTAGATGTTCAAAAATGCAATGTAGATTATTTATCATTTTCTGCTCATAAATTCCACGGCCCAAAAGGTATTGGTGGTTTATATGTGAAAAAGGGATATGAATTATCTCCTTTATTTCATGGTGGTGAGCAAATGGCTGGTAAAAGAGCTGGAACAGTAGATGTTGCTTCTATGGTAGGAATGGGTCTTGCTATGAAATTAGCAACACAGAAATCTGCTATTGATTATGAGCAAACAGTTGTAAAAGGTTACAGAGACCAATTAGAAACAGCTATTTTGGAAATTCCAGAAACACTGGTAATTGGTGGAAAAGATAACAGAACTCCTAATACAACACTAATTTCAATTAGAGGTGTTGAGGGTGAATCAATGTTATGGGATTTAAATCAAAAAGGAATTGGAGCTAGTACAGGGTCAGCTTGTGCAAGTGAATCTTTAGAAGCAAATCCAGTAATGAATGCTTTTGGTAGTGATAGTGAATTAGCTCATACAGGAGTTAGATTATCTTTAAGTAGATTTAATACACAAGAAGAAGTTGATTACGCAATAGAAGTGATTAAAGCAGCTGTGATGAGATTAAGACATATCTCTTCATCATATGCATATGCACCAGAATCACATAATTCACAATTATAAAATAGAAAAGTAAAAGGATATAATATGGCAAAAGGCGATTTAGTAAGCGGTTCAATTTGGGACGAATATTCAAACAATGTTATTAAAAGAATGGATGATCCACTTCATCAAGGTGAAATCACAGAAGAGAGAGCAAAAGAATTAAAGTCAAAATTAATTATTGCTGACTTTGGTGCGGAATCATGTGGAGATGCTGTACGATTATACTGGGCAGTAAATGAAGATACAAACGTAATTGAAGAATCAAAATTCAAATCTTTTGGTTGTGGTACTGCAATAGCATCTTCAGATGTTATGGCTGAATTATGTATTGGTAAAACAGTAGATGAAGCAGTTAAGATTACAAATATTGATGTTGAGTTTGCTTTAAGAGATAATGCAGATACTCCTGCTGTTCCTCCTCAAAAAATGCATTGTTCTGTAATGGCATACGATGTAATTAAAAAAGCAGCGGCTGAGTACAAAGGCGTTGATATGGAATCTTTCGAATCAGAAATTATGGTTTGTGAGTGTGCAAGAGTTTCTTTAGGAACGATTCAAGAAGTAATTAGAATTAATGATTTAACTTCGGTTGAAGAAATTACAGACTATACAAAAGCAGGTGCTTTTTGTAAATCATGTATTAAACCAGGTGGTCATGAAGACAGAGAATGGTATTTAGTTGATATTTTAAAAGATACTAGACTTGAAATGGCATCTGAAAAATTAAAAAATGCAGCAGATGCTAGCCAAAATGGTGAAGCTTCTTTTGATACTATGACTATTGTTCAAAGAATCAAAGCAGTAGATGCTGTATTAGATACTGATATTAGACCTATGTTAGTTATGGATGGTGGTAATATGGAAATTATTGATATTAAAGATAATACGCCTCATTACGATATCTATATCAGATATTTAGGTGCTTGTAATGGTTGTGATTCAGGATCAACTGGGACACTATATGCAATTGAGTCTGTATTAAAAGACAAAGTTGATGAAAACATTAGAATCTTACCTATCTAATTAATAAAGAGAATTTCTCTTTATTAATTTCTTCTTTTTTAAACAAACCCTCCTCTGTATGCTTAGACTTTCTATGTTATAATATCGCCAAAATTTAGCACTATAATAAATATGTAAAAACGTTAAACAAAAGGTTAGTTATGGCACAAGAACAAATTTTAAAAAATACCAACGCACAATTATTAGATGAATTTAATGCATCTGTTTTATTTGATAAAGAACTATATTCCCAAGATATAAGAGGCTCTATTGCTCATAGTATTATGTTAGAAGAACAAGGAATTATTAGTAAAGAAGATCAAAAATCAATAGAAGATGGTTTATTACAAGTAAAAGAAGAAATTGAAGAAGGAAAATTTGTTTTTAAAATTGAGCATGAAGATATTCATATGGCAATAGAATCAAGGTTGACTCAAATTATTGGAGAAGCTGGAAAAAGACTGCATACAGCAAGAAGTAGAAACGATCAAGTTGCAAGTGATTTTAGACTCTATGTAAAAGAAAAAAATATTTCAATAATGGAACAAACGAAAACGCTTGTTGATACTTTTGTTGATCTCGCTTCCAAACATACTAAAACATTGATTCCTGGAATGACTCACTTACAACATGCTCAACCTATTAACTTTGGTTATCATATGTTGGCTTATGCAAATATGTTTAAAAGAGACTATGACAGATATGAAAGCTCATATAAAAGAAATGATGTATCCGCTTTGGGCTCAGCCGCACTTGCAGGAACGCCTCATAATATTAACCGCGATAGAACAGCAGAACTGCTTGGTTTTTCAAAACCTACATCTTGTGCTTTAGATACAGTTAGCGATAGAGATTTTGCTTTAGAAATTTTATTTAATATTTCTACTTCTATGATGCATATTTCTAGAATATCTGAAGAGTTAATTCTTTGGTCTTCTTATGAATTTCAGTTTTTGCGAATGAGCGATGAATATGCAACTACTTCTTCTATTATGCCTCAAAAAAAGAATCCAGATGTACCTGAATTATTAAGAGGTAAAACAGGAAGAGTTTATGGAAATTTAATTTCACTTTTAACAGTAATGAAAGGTCTTCCTTTAGCTTATAATAAAGATACACAAGAAGATAAAGAAGGTGTTTTTGATTCTGTTAAAACCATTGAAATTTCTTTAAGTATTTTAAATGAAGTAATTAAAACAATGATAATAAATGTTCCGAACATGGAAAATGCTTGTAAAATTGGTCATTTATCTGCAACTGATTTGGCTGATTATTTAGTAACAAATGAAAATATGCCTTTTAGAAGCGCTTATTATATTACAAAAGATGTAGTGGCTGTTGCAAATAATTTAAATAAAGATATCAGTGAACTGTCTTTAGAAGAAATACGATCATCAAATGATAAGATAAAAGATATTAATGAAGAAATACTTATGTTTTTAGATTTAAGAGCTTCAATGAATGCAAGAACATCGTTTGGTGGAACATCTACATTACAAACGCAAAATCAAATTAATGAGTTTAAAGAGTGGTTAAAATAAGTGCCTGATTAATATTAGATGAAAATCATCTAATATTAAGGAATAATGAGGTTTTTTGTAGCTGTATATAAAGCAGCTATATCTGTTTTACCAATAAAATCATCTACTCCAATAACTGCCATTTTATTTCTAACAGCTTCTGTCGTCATTGATGAATTTACAATAATAGGAATATGGGATAAAGCAGCCGAACCTTTAATATGTGATGCTACTTGATATCCATCCGTACCTGGCATTTCAATATCAGTAATAACCAAAGCAACATCCGCAGGACTAATTTCTGATAATCGATCAATTAAATCCCCACCATTTTTATATACTTCGTATTTTAACTGCGCTTTTTCAAAGAATTTAATTAAAATTTCTCTTGCTACTCCTGAATCTTCAGCAGCTAAAATTACTTTAGTTGAAGCTAATGGTTTATCAACATATTTTTCTAAGGCTTCACTTCCATCATCTGTCCAACCAATATCTTTTAATAATTGTTCAGCATTAAATACTGTACATAATTGTTCTTTATCATGTACTTTTACATAAGTAGTATAGGTAATTTTTGAATTTTGTTCTTCTGTATGTCTTAAATCTTCTGTTGTTTTTTCAACAATATCAAGCATATCTTTAATTAAAAAACCAACTTTTTTATGATTAAATTCACAAAAAATAATTAATTTGTATTCCAATGTCTCTAGTACTGGATTACCCAACCAAGTGTCAAGGTTGATTAATGTTACAGGTTCCCCTCTAATAGTAGCAATCCCTGCAATAACAGGTGAATCAGTTGGAGTATCATT
>CAJXWI010000146.1 GCA_913062735.1 uncultured Arcobacter sp. | reverse complement strand
GCGTCATTGCAAAAGCCCTTGATGATCGAGTAGGTAGTGCAAACAGGATAGTACAAAGCTTACAAGATAACTCGAATTACCTGGGTTTCTTTGATTCCCCTGGTTCTCTACAAAAGAAAGCGATGTATTCACGCACCCCAAAAGATTACATCAAGCTAGCAGTAGCAAACTGATTACTCGGCATCACTTTTCTCTTGGAATTCATCGAAGTGCTTATCGAATTCTTTTTGACTGAGGTATGTACGACTACCTTTAGGGCCGTTTTTGTCGACATGTTCAAGAAGCTCATTTTTGGTTTTATTGGATGAGTAAAAAAGTGATCCTAAAATTATCTGAAACTTTAAAATTAAGCGGACTAAATCCTCGTGGAGATATGAACCTTAGCCCGCTTTAAAAAAATAGCAATAAAAAAATATAAATACAATAAGTATGTAAATTTACTTTTGATTTAAGATTGGAATATAAAAACTCAAAATATAAATGGCAGTAAGTGAATTAAATGAAGATACACAGGATCAAATATGTGATCTTCTTGAAAATCTTCAGCAAATAGAGAAACTTAAAAATAAAGATATACGAATTTTGCTTGATAAGATAGTTAGAAAATATGGAGGAAAAGTAGTAAATAAATGAAACGCCTATTAATCCCACTATTAGTTTTGCTTACTTTACCAAGTGTTGTACATAGCTCCCACTTAAATAATCAGAGAGAACTTATAGTCACCTCAGAAAGCACTAGGGAATCAATCGAGTTGGCAAAATACCTTAAAGATAATGGTGTAGTTAAATATTCAGCATATTGGTGTCCTAATTGCCTTAATCAAAGTGAATTATTTGGTAAGCAAGCTTATAGAGAACTTAATGTAGTTGAATGTGCAAGAGATGGCATAAACAGTCAAACTCAATTATGCATTGATAAAAAAATTAAAGGGTTTCCCACATGGGAAATAAATGGAACACTAATTTTAGGGGTACTTTCACTAAAAGAGTTATCAAAGTTGACTGGATTTAAGAATTAAGGAAAATATAAGATTATTAATGGCTAGATATTAAAGGTTATTTCTTGAGTACCTTTCATACATCCTCCAGTTGGATAGTTAATTACTTTTTTTGATATTAATCCAATACTTATAGCAACTATTCCAATACCAAATAAAGCTCTTGATCTTTTGCTTGAGATGAGATATTTCATTATGTATTTATTAAGTAATAAATAGTAGGGATTATTAAATTATAACGTGGAATTCTTTGTTTAAAAAAATTACCAAGTAACCCTAAATCTATAATTTTTTAAAATAAGTTTTAGATATTAGATATCTTGAAAATCCTTATTCAATAAATGCTTATATCTTTTTTTAGTATTTTTAGTTTGTATTTGACAGTCTTTTTATAATTAAAATGAGACTTTTATTTTTTTATGAAAAATAAAGAATTTAATGTGACTCAAGGAATGGCTTTGTTACTTTTGAAGCCATTAAATTTACCCGCTAACTACGTCCTAAATCTCATAATTTATATAACTAATCCTAGTAACAATATTGGATACTAATAGTCTTCCCAAACTGGTTTGGTTCTCCTCCAACCTTGAGCGATTAACTTTCTCCATTCATCTCTAGCTTTATCAACTTTAAGTTCTTCTCTGGTTGTCATAAGAGGTGGTTCTTTTCCTAAAACACCAAGAATTCTTCCAGAGTCAATAAACATATATTCAAAAAATTTATCTTTATTTTGATTATTCTTTGAAAACCTTTTAACCCTTGAACGATTCGAATTTATAAGCCAAAAATTTTCTGTCAATCTTACTTATTTTATGTTTTCTCAATTGGAGCCATTGTTAATCCTTTGCTGAATAGTTGCTCATGATATAGCTCTGCCTGTTCAAGATTACCTCTCCATACCTCTGCAGATCCTGTCTTGTCAACTTTGATGGTTAGATCCCATGCCCTTTGTTCACTTATGCTTGGGATTATTGTTAGAAGACAATTTGCGACATGCTGAAAAGTATTAAAATTGTCATCAAGAACTATAACTCTTGCTTCTGGATATTTTGCTTTAGATTTTTTTGGATCTAGGACTGTGCTGAGTGAATTAAACATTATTGTCTTTAATAGTTTAATTAAATTAAAATTTCACCTATGTTCTTCAATTGAAAAGTATTGAAAATGTCTCGAGCGTGACTTGAACACGCGACCTGCGGGCTATGAATCCGCCGCTCTAACCAGCTGAGCTACCGAGACATGGGAATATTGTAAGGCATTGGTTGTACTTAATTACCATTTTGAAAATTTATTTGTTTGTGGGCCTCATATATAGCAATTCCGCATGCTACAGAAAGGTTTAGACTTCTAACACCTTTTTGATCATTGTTTCCAGTCTGTATATTCGGCATAAATATTGATATTAAAAAGTCGCTTTTATCAATAATGGAATCGGGTAATCCTGAATCTTCTCTCCCAAATAGCAAAATATCATCTTGCTTAAATTTAAAATCCTTCAAATATAATCCATTTTTTTTACTAAAAGAAATTATTCTTTTTGTTGATTTTGACGCTAAAAATTTTTCAAAATTCTCATACTGATTAACAGTAACTAGAGGCCAATAGTCTAATCCTGCTCTTTTTAAATATTTATCTTCTAGCTTAAAACCCAAGGGCTCTATAAGATTTAAAGGTATATTAAATGCAGCACATGATCTGGCAATATTACCAGTATTTTGTGGGATTCTAGGTTCAAAAAGAGCGACTTCCAATTTTAAGTAGGTATTTCAATACTTATTTCATCTATTTTGATTGCTCTGCCGTTTATTGCCAGCCAATTATCTTTTGATATTTTGGTTATTCTCTTTTGAAGTTCGCCGATTCTTTCAATATATGTATTACCAATTTTATATTCAGAGACCAAACTCCAACCTACTTGTTCTCCAACAATAATTGTTATGCTTTTTCTTTTCATTAAGAGACTTATAAGTGAATTCATTTTTGTTGACCATTCATTTTGTTCCTTGCCAATACTTTTCATAACGAATCCGCCAATAGAATCTATTAATAATGGACCTTCTTCTTTCCTTAATGTATTTAATATGTCTGTCGTTTCTATTAATTTCCAATCTTTTGGCCTTCTTTTTCGATGTAAATTAATTTTATCTTGCCATTCTTTATCATCCAAATTGTTTTCAGATAAGGCAACATATGATAATTTTTTTACCTCCTTTGCAAGATGCTCCGCGAATTCACTTTTGCCACTCTTTGTCCCCCCTGTAATAAAAACTATATAAGATGAATATTCACTAATACTTAAATCTTTGGCATTCATAAATTCTCTATTATTTAGAGAAATACCACCATGTTGCTAAAGGAATAATTGTTGCAGCAATTAATAAGCCTATAACTATATAAGTAGCAGTTGAACTCTCAGTATCTTTTGATCTCATAGTGTTAAAATTTGGATCCACTACAGGGTTGTCGATAGATGAGGGCTGACTTTTTTCGTAATTTATAACAGTCTTCTGTTGAGTAATACCAAAATATTTATTTATAGTATTAATTTCATTTGCGTATGTAGTCGAAGGGATAAGAATAAAAATAAAGCCAGTAAAGATAAGGGAAAGTATATATTTATTGATGTTTAGGTTCATTTTGAAAGGTTTTGGTTAATTATATATTAAAAACCATATGTTTGAGTAATTTTAAATGTACTAAACAATATAATATTTGCATAATTTAATTAGAAATAACATATTTAAAATATGGGATTCAATGGGAAATCATTAATATCAGTCGGTGTAATACTCTTTATTTTTCAGATAGCAAATTTCATTTCAATAGAAACAATCACTCCTGAGCTTGAAAGAGCACAAGTGTTAGCTGCAATAGCTTCGTTAATTATTATTTTGATAGGTTTTTTATTTAAACAATTCGAACCATTAGCTGGTGAGAAAGCTGCTTTAAAAGGAGAAAATAAGTTTCTCTTCGATAGAAACATGCCGGATGAAGTTATTGATGAACTTGCATGGGGTTCTGAAGCGATATTAACTTCTACAGCAGCAGCAGCAATATTAATCCACAATGATGGCGTTAATATATTGAGGAGGGGTATCACTTCAAGTAATGATTTTAAACCTGGGGAAACTTGTCTGAGATCTATTAAAGATATGAAATTAATATCATTGGCAAACACTAAATTTTATCCTGGAAGAGATGAATTTTATAATTTTTGCGCTGAAATCCCATCTATTTTAGTTGTACCTATAAATAATAAGGCTTTTATATTGATAGGAGGCTGGAGTGCTAAGTGTTTTACGAAGTCTGATGAAAAATGGATTAATAACTGGTCCAAAAAAATTAATAATATTTTTTCAAAAAATAAAATTTAAAAATATATTATTGATTTAACTCTTTTATCTTTTGCTTCAAAGCTTACTGATTCAGTATTTAAATTATAGAAAGCATTTTCTGAGTTTATTTCATATTTATTTTCGTTATTTTCATCTTTAATTATATATTTTACTGGATTGAAAAATTCAATTATGTTATCTGAACCCAATATGGCTTTTCCTGAATTTAAGATGATATTTTGATTTTCAAATCTTATATTACCCTCTAATAGATAGTTAGTATTTTCTATATTCCAAATAAAATTATCAGCATATAAAAAATCCCCATCCTTTTTAAGAGTTTTTAATTTAACATTCCCTTTCAATTTCAGGAGTTTATTGTTGTCTGATAATGTAGATTCTTCTGAACTAATAATATATTTAGTTGCTTCTCCATTGAGAATATTAATGATAGGTTTTTTTAATTCGAATTTTAATTCAATATTGTCATAACTTGAATTTGGACTGGTAATAGAATATATTTTATCTCCACTTTTAGAGAATATAGTCATATCTAAACTGTCTATTTTTTGTATAACTTTATTTTCATCAATTACACTTGGAGCGCAACCAAGCATAAATAATGGAAGGAAAATTATTAATCTATAATTTTTGCTCATACTCAAGTTTATTTATGATTGGAGTGGGTTTAGGAAGACTTGAGTTGCTAACTAATAATCCCCAAATTAATTGTTTTTTCCAAGGAATTTCCTCTCTGTATATAGAGCCAAGTTGTTCATTAATTTTTATAGATAATTCGGGCAATAAAGGTAGTAATAATAATCCTATTATTCTGGTACTTTCTAAAACGTTATAAATAATTTCTTTAACTAGAGGTAGATTATCTTTCTCTTTTATTAGCAGCCATGGCTGATTATCATTCAAATACAAATTTGTATTAATTGCTAGGCTAAGTACTTCATTAGCTGCTAAATCTAATTTGTAGTTATCAAAGTTATAAATATAGTTTTCAACTGCATTTTTGGCAAAATTCTCTAATTTATTATCACTTAAAATATTTTCATTATTTGGCACTTTATTATCAAACCATTTTCTAGACATAGATGATGTTCTATTTAATAAATTACCAATTGTATTAGCTAAGTCATTATTGATAATGTCAACAAATCTTTTATCTTGAAAATCTCCATCATTTCCTAGTGATATGTCTTTAATGAGGTACCACCTTACAGGATCATTTCCATATTTTGTAAGCAATAAATCAGGGTCGAGTACATTTCCCAAGCTTTTACCCATTTTTTGCCCCTCTCTTGTAAGAAAGCCATGCCCAAAAACC
This sequence comes from uncultured Arcobacter sp., assembly GCA_913062735.1. The sequence continues at coordinate 995 of CAJXWI010000146.1, read as the reverse complement.
TTTTTAGGAACTTTCATATTGGCAGAAATGAGCATTGCGGGCCAATATACAGCATGGAATCTCAGAATATCTTTACCAATAAAATGAACATCAGCTGGCCATCCTCCATTAATTGATTTTTCCAATGAATGTTCTGTCGCATCAGAACTAATGGCACTTACATATCCAAGTAAAGCATCAAACCATACATAAAAGGTATGGTTATCGTAACCAGGGACTGGAATTCCCCATGTAACATTTGTTCTTGAAATTGAAAAATCCTTTAAACCTCTAGAAACAAAATTTATAATTTCATTCTTTCTTTCTATTGGCTCTATAAAAGAAGGTTCGTTGATTATTTTCTCGATTTCTTTTTGATATTTTGAAAGCCTAAAAAAGAGATTCTCTTCATTTTTCCATTCTAGATTTTTTTGATGTATTGGACACTTGTATGTTGATGAGTTTTCTGGATTATCTTTAAATTCTTCACAACCGACACAATACCAACCTTTTTGAACTCCCATATAGATATCATCTGATGCTTTTACTCTTTCATAAAATTCATTAACAACAAATTCATGATTTTTTGAGCTTGTTCTTATAAATTTGTCAAAGGATATATTCCAATCTTTCCAATTATTATTAAAGACTTCTGAGATTTCATCACAATGTGATTTTGGTTCAATACCCTTTTCATTAGCTGTTCTTTGTATTTTTAAACCATGTTCATCAACACCAGTGATGAAAATAACATCTTCACCTGCAAGCCTTTTATACCTAGCTATTGAGTCACAAATTATTGTTGTATATACACTTCCTAAATGAGGTTTATCATTAACATAGTATAAAGGTGTAGTAATGACAAAAGTCATAAAGCTTTTTTATTAATACTAACAGATATTTTTTAAACTAATAATGAGTTATATATTTCATTTTCTGATTAATAAATAAACTCTAAAAGATTATTATCATTTATATTATATTTTACGTTATAAACTTTATTACTATATATTTCT
>CAJXWI010000145.1 GCA_913062735.1 uncultured Arcobacter sp. | reverse complement strand
TCCAAACACCGCGTCAAAATTGTTTGCTTGAGAAAACCTAAGAAATCCTGGTGTAGATAAGCGCAACATAATTTCGCCAAAGGTTACAACTTTTTTCATTATCATCTCCTTTATTTAATGATATTTGTGGTCAATCTACTTGTTTTATCTGTATAGATGGGAACATTGAAAGGACCAAAAACATCAAAGCTTGGTATGTGGAATGAGCAGGATTAAACCTAATTGCCACTTTACTGCGAAATATGAATTTGAGCCGTTTATATAAAACCTAGGGGAAGTTGAGCGAGATACGCTAAATCCATTTAGGTGAAACTATGTAACCAAAAATACAAAATATTTTATGCCGCTAAATTTATATCACCGATTGCTGTTTTTACAAGTTCAAGCAAGGCTTTTCCTTTCTCACTAGTATAACCAGAGTCATGGTTATATACGGAAATATCAGTTCGAATTTTTATTTTGTTGTTAAGCAGTTCCTTGCAGGCTTTATCCATACAACTAACAACATCATTGATAGCTTTTTCCTTCATTGGATTTAAATCAATTTTTTCTCTTGAAGTGGTTGAATAATCACGTTTAATAAGCTCAACCATATACTCTAAACTTGCACGTGCATCACCAACTAAAGCAATTTTCACAGGAAAGTTATTTCCAACATGCGCTTCTGCCATATCTAAATGTATAAATGTTTTAGACTTTGGATCTCCATATAATTGCCAAGCATCAGTAGAGCAAGAATCAGTATTAGTACCAATAAAAAATACCGTATCAGCTGAATTAACATAATTATTTGAATATGCCATTCCACCACGTGCTCCAATTACTCGTAAGGCCAAAGGATGATTCTCAGGAATAGTTCCTTTTCCAGGAGTCGTAGTACCAACTGGAATTTGCAATAACTCTTGAAGTTCCAATAATACTTCACTTGCTTTTGAAATTAATCCGCCTTGTCCACAAACAATTACAGGATTTTTAGCTTTTAATAAAAGTTCAATTGTTTCTCTGATTTTACTGTGATCTGCAACTGGTCTATGTGCTGGATAATAACTATATTCTTCATTTGTATACAAGTCATCGATATCTGCTTCATCATGAAACACATTAATAGGTACTCTAATATGAACTGGAGCTGGTCGACCTGAAGTTGCAACTCTAAATGCACGTCTAAGTAAATGTGGAATTTCTTCAGGTTTTGTTAACACAAAAGATTCCTTACAAATACTTGCATATAATGCTGTTTGATCAACACCTGTTAATCCATGCTTTTTATCTTGATTAATTGGGATATCAGAAGAAAAATAAATAATAGGAACAGAGCTCATATAAGCTTCTGTAATTCCAGGAGTACAGTGCGTAACTCCAGGACTTGGTGCTTCAAGGACACAAGGTCGTCCAGTAACTTTAGCATATGCTTCTGCAGCATATGATGCTGTTCTTTCATCTCTTGTTAAAACATATTCTATATTTGAGTGTTCTCTCCATTCTTTGTACCACCCAATAGTTGTCTCACCAGGTAATCCAAATACATGTTTTACTCCATGTAGCTCTAACATTTTTAAAATTATTTGTGCGCCGTTCATTTTCATTTGTTTGCCTAATTAAAATTCATTGATATTAAATTGTCTAGATTGAACCGATTGATGAAACCAAGTTACTGCTGAATAAATACTATATACAGGCAGTCCAGTTGCTCTATACATATCTCTAGCATAGGGAACCATATTTGTACATTCACATAATATAGCACCTACATTGGGGTTTTCTCTTTGTAGTTTTAGTGCAGCTTCAATCATTTCTTCTCTACAAATATCAAAATTCATTTCTTCTTTATCATCCAAGATACCATCACAAAATTCACGTTGAGCAATATCTTCCATTCCTACCATAGCTACATCATGGGGAATATTAGCTGCATCTAAATGCTCAATGCCAAGGTTTTCTTTTGAAATAGTGATAATTCCAGGAACTTTATTTGATGGTAAGGTTTGAGATATAAGATTATATTGCATTAATGATGACGTTAAAACAGGCACGCCAATTCTATCTGTTAACTCTTTTTGGAACAAAATAAGAAAACCACAATTGGTTGTTAATGCATCAGCACCTCGTTTTACTAAAGCTTTTCCTGCTTTAACAAATTCCTCAAGTTTTCCACCACCATTTGCTCGTACAACATTGTCAGGATGTGCTCCACTAACTGGTTCATAATGTACAGGGAAAGGCCATGTAGTTGCATTTCCAATATCACCTGGGATTCTTGGAAATTGAGTTTCTAGCATCATAATTCCGATATGTGCACCATAAAGATTTTTTCCACCTTTTGTCTTCATAAAGTATTCCTTGTATTATAATTTTAATTACTTACATAGTTTATATTTACATTTAAATTGTTCAACATAGATATGTATGAAGAAAGTTTAGAAGAGTTTAGTGATAAAAAAGTGATTTTTTTATTTTCGTGAATATTTTCTTATTAAATAGGTTTTTCGTATAGATGTAAGAAGAACAGTATTGTTATAATACTGTTCTTTATAGGCTTTCCCAATCTTTATATACAGGTTCATAACCCTTACTTCTAATCATAGACGCGATGACAGGTACACTTCTTTCATCACTTATTTCAAATTGTGCAGTGGATTTATCTATATCGCTATAACCACCCACATCAGTTTTTGAGCCAGCTGAGAACTTAGTAGCGCCTATGTCTATCAAGTTGTCTCTAAAACTAGCTTTTTCACGTGTTGAAACATTAATTCCAATCATTGGCATATAAAGTCTGTAAGCTAACATAACTTGAACATATGTTGCATCATCAATATTATACTTAGGTGCAAACTCACCTGCATTTTTATTTATTCTGGGCATTGAAAGTGATATTTCACTATCTAAGTGTTTGTCCATAAGAAATTTTGCATGAATGGCACTATAAAAGGCCTCTTTTATAATATCACCCAAGCCAAAAAGAACACCTACATTTATAGATCTGAATCCAGCTGCTGCACCCCTCTCAGGAGCATCTAGTCTGTAGTCATAGTTCGTTTTTTCACCAGAAGTATGGACCTCATGGTAGATTTTTCTGTCGTAAACCTCTTGATAAATAGTCAAACCATCAACGCCAATGTCCTTCAACTCTTTATACTCATGTGTATCAAGAGGATAGACTTCTATTGAAATGGAAGAAAAGTACTTTTTCAATATCCTAACTGACATTTTGAGATATTCCAAGCCTGCAATTTTTCTAGCTTCTCCTGTTAAAAGTAATATGTGTTTGATACCACTTTTAGCAATCTCTTTGGCTTCACGTTCTAATTCTTCTTCGGATAAATGTTTTCTTGTTATTTTATTTTTTTTGCTAAAACCACAATATTCACAGTCACTAGAACAGTAATTTGAAACATAAATAGGAAGATAGAGTTGAATTACCTTTCCAAAGTGTCTTATTTTATGCCTTTTAGAAATTTGGGCCATAGGTTCTAAGTATTTTTTTGCTTTTGAACTAATGAGATTTAGAAAATCAAATTGAGTTAGATTCTCTTTTTTCATACTGTTTTGTATATCTTCATCCGTAACACCTTGAAGATAACCTTCAAAATCAAAAGACTCATAAGCCTTTAATACTTCTTCAAAGTTGTTATACTGTTTTAAATCATGCATTTAAAAATCCAGTTAAGGGAGAAGATGCTTGAGCATATTCATTTTCATCAGCCAGTTTTGTTATATATGCCATTCTTCCAGCTTCTACAGCCATACTAAAGGCTTTGGCCATTACTTCTGGATTTCCAGCATTGGCAATGGCAGAATTAACTAAAACAGCATCAGCACCTAGCTCCATAGCTTCAGCTGCATGGGAAGGTCTTCCAATACCTGCATCAACAATAATTGGAACTTTAATATTTTCAATCAAAATTTTGATGGTTTCTTTGGTTTGCATTCCTTGGTTTGAACCAATAGGAGAACCCAAAGGCATAACAGCAGCTGCCCCTGCATCTTGCATTTTCTTTGCAGCAACCAAATCTGGCATCATATATGGGAGGACTATAAATCCTTCCTTTGCCAATATTTCAGTGGCTTTTATAGTCTCTTCATTATCTGGAAATAAATATTTCATGTCATTGATAACTTCGATTTTTATGAAATCTCCACATCCCGATTCTCGCGCTAACCGCGCTAAAGTCACGGCTTCTTGCGCATTTCTTGCCCCTGAAGTATTTGGAAGAATTATGGTCTTTTTAGGAATATAATTTAAAATATTTTCCTCAGGTAAATTTTTATCCACTCGTCTTAAAGCAACAGTAATCATTTCAGATTGGCTTGATTCTAATATTTTAGGAATCACATCTTTATCCGGAAATTTTCCCGTTCCTGTAAATAACCTATTTGTGAATTCAACCCCACCTAATACCAATGTATCATTCATAATATCCCTTTGCATCTTATTGATAAAGTTCACTGCCACTTGCAATGAAATTCTTAGATTGACCTTCCATACCTTTTTTCAAGGCTTCAGAAACATCACTTTCACCAATAGCATTTGCATAATCTTTTACTTCTTGTGATATTTTCATTGAACAAAATTTTGGACCACACATAGAACAGAAGTGTGCAACCTTAGCACTTTCAACAGGAAGAGTTTCATCATGATATTCTCTTGCACGTTGGGGATCAAAACCTATATTAAATTGATCATACCATCTAAATTCAAATCTGGATTTACTCATTGCATTGTCTCTAATTTGTGCTCCAGGGAATCCTTTGGCTAAATCTGCTGCGTGAGCTGCTATTTTATAAGTAATAATTCCTTCTTTTACATCTTCTTTATTGGGTAAACCTAAATGCTCTTTTGGTGTTACATAACACAACATTGCTGTTCCATACCACCCAATTTGTGCGGCACCAATTCCAGAAGTAATATGGTCATAACCAGGAGCGATATCTGTAGTCAAGGGCCCAAGAGTATAAAAAGGTGCCTCAAAACAGTCATCTAATTCTTTATCCATATTTTCTTTTATTTTTTGCATAGGTACGTGGCCAGGACCTTCAATCATAACTTGAACATCGTGTTTCCAGGCAATTTTAGTAAGCTCACCTAAAGTCTCAAGTTCTGCAAATTGCGCTTCGTCATTGGCATCATATAAAGACCCAGGGCGTAATCCATCACCAAGAGAAAATGTAACATCATATGCTTTCATAATTTCACATATTTCTTCAAAGTGTTCATATAAGAAGTTTTCTTTGTGATGATGAAGACACCATTTAGCCATGATTGCACCACCTCTTGACACAATACCCGTTAATCTTTTTGCAGTCATTGGAACATAACTTAATCGTACCCCTGCATGAATCGTAAAATAATCAACACCCTGCTCTGCTTGCTCAATTAATGTGTCTTTATATATTTCCCACGTTAAATTTTCAGCAATTCCCTTTACTTTTTCTAAAGCTTGATAAATAGGTACTGTTCCAATTGGCACAGATGAGTTTCGAATAATCCACTCTCTAGTTTCATGAATGTTTTTCCCAGTTGATAAATCCATGACTGTATCACCACCCCATCTAGTAGACCAAACCATTTTTTCTACTTCTTCTTCAATGGAAGATGTGGTTGCTGAGTTTCCGATGTTGGCATTGATTTTAACCATAAAGTTTCTTCCAATAATCATTGGCTCAATTTCAGGATGATTGATATTTGCAGGAATAACTGCACGTCCTTCAGCAAGCTCTTTTCTTACAAATTCAGGTGTATAGTCTTCAGGCATATTTGCCCCAAAGCTTTCACCTTTATGTTGTGATGAAAGTAATTTATCATTTTTGTATAATTCCTTATTACAATTCTCACGAATAGCAATAAATTCCATTTCTGGTGTGATTATTCCCATTCTTGCATAATGCATTTGAGAAATATTTTTCCCAGCACATGCTTTTCTTGGTTTGCTAATATTAGGAAAACGTACAATATCAAGCTTGTCATTATCATATCTGTTATGAAAATACTTAGAACTAAAATCTTCTAATTCTTCACTGTCATTTCTATCTTTAATCCAATTTTCACGTATAGGTTTTAATCCTTTATGTAAATCTATTTTTACAGCTGGATCTGTATAAGCGCCAGTAGTATCATATACAAACAAGTCAGGGTTTTTTTCAATTTCACCATTAGTATGTGTTGTATCACTTAAACTAATTTTTCTCATTGGGATTTGAATGTCGCTTCTTGAGCCTTGGACATAAACTTTTTGGGAATTTGGAAAGTTTTCCAAACATTGGGGATCTATTTTTTCTAAATTATCGAGTACTTTACTCATTTTTTATTTCCTTTCCTACGCCTGCATTATCAGGATCAGGTTCATGAAGTTAGATTAGTAACTTCTTTAGGGTATTATCTCAGCTATTTTTAAGCACCCCCACAACAATGGTATGATGAAAGTATATTTAAATTAACATTCACTTATACTTTTATATAGTAGAAAAACATGGTGATAAAAAAGTGATTTTGTTATAAACATAGTTTAAATAAGAGTTTTTAACTCTTTGTTATATTATTCTAAATGAGACTCATGTAGCATATTTTATTTTATTCTGTAATTTTAATTATAATTATCCAATATTTTTAACATCTTCTCTTATTTTGATATTACTAATATCACAATTACGAGATATTATATTCACAGAATCTTCATCATTATCCACATCTTTCCCAATATCTAAAAT
>CAJXWI010000144.1 GCA_913062735.1 uncultured Arcobacter sp. | reverse complement strand
CAAAAATAATTGCACCTGGACTTAGAGTAGGGTGGATACGTGCAAATGAAAAACTATTGGATAAGGTTGTTATTATAAAAGAAGCATTGGATTTACATACTTCTTCTTTGTCTCAGTACATTATCTCTTCTTACTTAGAAAATAATGATATTTTTTTACATTTAGAAAAAACAAAAATTGATTATAAAAATAAAATGGAATTTATGGCTTTGTGTTTAAATAAATATATACCAAGCTTTCATTTTGAAAAACCAGATGGGGGTATGTTTATATATGGAAGCTTTGAAGAAGATTCCTATCTTATTGCAAAAAAAGCTTTGGAGAAAAATATAGCCATTGTTCCTTCTAGTGTTTTTTATCATGATAATAGGCAAAGTAAAGAAGCACGTTTTAATTTTTCAAATGCAAGCATGGATGAGATTGAAAAAGGCATAAAAATTATTGCAAGCTTATTATAGAATCTAATTAATAGCTCATAAATAACTATGATAAAAGCTAATTTGAGAAATAAAGTAAAATTATTATTTAGTATTGAAAATAATGTATTCTTTTAATTACCTTGTTACATTGATTTAGATATACTCCAAGCTTTCTTAAAATAAAAATATGCTTTTAGCATACAAACAAAAGGGTGTCTTATATGAGTCTTTTTAAACTTAACGCACACGATACAAACGTGAAAACAGAGTTTACAGCCGGTTTCACAACGTTTTTAACAATGATGTACATTGTTCCAGTAAATGGATTTATTCTTGCTGATGCAGGTTTACCGATGGGTGCAGTTATCACTGCAACTGCAATTATTACAATTCTTGCAACATTATTTTCAGGTCTTTGGTCTAATACACCAGTTGCAATGAGTGTTGGTATGGGGCTTAATGCTTACTTTACTTATGGTTTGGTTCTTGGAATGAAAATTCCTTGGGAAACTGCTTTAGGAATCGTATTTATTTCAGGTGCTTTATTTACTATCTTGTCCTTTACTAACTTTAGAGTTTGGATAATGACGTCAATTCCAATGGATTTAAGACGAGCAATTTCAGCAGGTATTGGTACATTTATTGCTTTTATTGGATTAAAGAACATGGGTATGATTGTTGATAATCCTGCTACTTTAGTACAATTAGGTGATTTTTCGGACTCAAATGTTTTATTAGGTGCGCTTGGTTTAATCTTGGCATTTTCTTTTTATGCATATAAGTTAAAAGGTGCTTTCATTTTCTCAATTGGAATCACTACTGTCGTATCTTGGTTAATGGGATTATCTTCTTTACCAACTGAACTCTTTTCTTTCCCTGCTTCAATTGCTCCAATTGCAATGGAACTAGATATCGTGAGTGCATTTACATTGGCATTATTCCCTGTAATTATTACTTTTTTAATTACAGATATGTTTGATACTTTAGGTACATTAACAGGTATTGGAACAAGAGCTAAATTATTTCAAGAAAATAATAAAGATGACAAATCACTACAAAAAACACTAGAAGCAGATGCATTTGCAACTGTTGGTGGAAGTTTATTGGGTGTTTCAACTACAACTTCATTTATTGAGAGTGCTTCTGGTGTTGAAGCTGGTGGAAGAACAGGTTTAACAGCTGTTTTTACTGCAATGTTCTTTGTAACTACTTTATTTATGTTGCCTTTATTTAAAGCAATTCCAGGAAATGCAATTTTCCCTGTATTAGTAGTTGTTGGGGTTCTAATGTTTACAGAACTTGGTAAAATAAATTTCGAAAAAGCTGGTTTTGCTACGGGTGCTGCTGCTTTTTTTATTGTATTATTAATGCCTCTTACTTTTTCTATTACAAATGGTATTGCTGCTGGTTTTATGGTTTACACTCTTATCAAAATTGCTCGAAAAGAATTCAGTGATTTAAATATTGGTATTTTAGCAATTACGGCGATTTCTTGTTTAGTTTTCGTACTACAAGGATAGATTAGTGGAAATAGAAAAATATTATTATTCATACGATGAATTTAGAGAAGACACACAAATCTTAGCAGATAAGTGTAGAACTTTTAATCCAGATGTAATTTTAGGTGTTGCAAGAGGTGGTTTAACCTTATGTCACCTAATAGCGCAAGCGTATGATTTACGAAATGCTTTTAGTATTAATTCAATTCATTACAATGGAACACAAAAATTAGATACCTTTGATATTTTTAATATCACAGATATGTCTAAAAGTAAAAGAGTGTTAATTGTTGATGATATTGTAGATTCTGGAGAAACTATGCGAGAAATAATTAAAGTTCTTTGCCATAAATTTCCAGATACTGAATTTAAATTAGCGACGATATTTTATAAACCAAGTGCGGTTATCCAACCAGACTTCTCTGTTAAAGAAGCAAATAAATGGATTGACTTTTTTTGGGAAGTTGATATAAAATAATTTTATTGATTTTATGGTAATTTTTATGTATACTGAGCAATAAATCTCTTTATTGGTTAGGTACATGAAATACATACAAAAAACTGAAGTTAGCTTAGGTATATTTTATATTGAAATAAAAGAAGCGAACTTAAGAATTCTTTGTAGCTCTCCTCCTGATGTTGTTAAACATCTTATTTCAAAAAAACACATATCAAAAAAAGAACTAGCTGGCGTTATTTATGAAACGGGTCCTAATGCTATTTTATTAAATGACTTAAATGTTCAAAACTTATCTTTTACAAATCTTTGCGAATTTCCTGTACTTCAAATGTTATACAGACAAGGAATGATTATTCCAAATCATCCCAATAATGATGGACATAAACCCATGTTAATTGGATCTACCTTACAAGTAGATGCACAATGTGAGTATATTTTTAAAGGAAATTACGGTTTAAGAAGCATAGAAGAAATAGAGTCCTGTGGTTTAAGTAATGAAGAAGCCAAAAATATTATGAAGATTAAACGTAAGTTTGCTTTTGGAAAAATAAAAGAAACCAATGAACTTTTAGAGAAAAAATATTTAAATGATAATTTAAGAATTGAAATCAAAAATGAAGTCTATATGAAAAGAATAGCCTTTAATATTTTTGAAATAAGATATAAAGATGAACATGTTCTTGTTGATTTAAATTTAGGTGAGCTAGAAGAATATAAATCACCTTATGATTTGGGTTTTTATGATATAAAAAAAGATTATTTTTCAGTAATTCATTCAGGACAAGGGGATGGATGGGCACTTAATTCTCCTTCTATGTCTTCTATTATTACCTACCAAGGAAAAATTTATTTAATTGATGCAGGACCCAATATTAAAGTGATTTTAAACGCCTTAGGAATAGGATTAAATGATATTGAAGGGATTTTTCATACCCATGCTCATGATGATCATTTTGCAGGACTTACAACCCTTTTACAAACAGATCACAAAATTAAATATTATTCTACAAAATTGGTACGACTTTGTGTTTTTGAAAAACTTTCTTCTTTATTATCAATAGAAAAAAGTCAATTTGAAAACTATTTCGATTTTCATGATTTATCTTTTGATAAATGGAATAATATTGTGGGCTTAGAAGTAAAAGCTGTTTTATCTCCCCACCCAATAGAAACAAATATTTTATTTTTTAGAACCTTCTTTGAAGTTGATTATGTATCTTATGCGCATTTAGCCGATATCTCATCTTTTAAAGTCTTGGATTCAATGATAGGAAAAGATGGTGTTAGCAAAGAGTATATTCAAAAAATCAAAGATGCGTATTTAACAAAGGTTGATTTGAAAAAACTTGATATTGGTGGAGGTATGATTCATGGAGATGCAAAAGATTTTGAGAATGATCAATCTTCTAATATCATTTTAGCACACACAGAAACACAAGAATATTCACAAATTCAAAAAGTTATTGGAAGAGCAGCTTCTTTTGGATCAGTAGATGTTTTGCTTTCTTCGAATAAGGATTATTTAAGAAGAGATGCTTTTACTTATGTAAGCGATGCTTTTAATGATGTTTCCATTCATGAAATTGAGAGCTTGTTAAATTGCAATATTATTACTTTTAATCCTGGTACTATTATGTTAAAAGAAAAATCGCAATTAAAAGATGTATTTTTGATCTTAGCTGGAACAGTTGAAAAAACTTCTATGTTTGAGCACGTTTCAAAATACATATATTCAGGCTCTTTTATTGGGGATGATATGGCTATGTTAGATGATTTATCAGAGAATACATTTAGAACGGATTCTTATGTAAAAGCACTGGTAATTCCAAAATCGGTATATATGCATTTTATTAAAAATAATTCTTTGGAAGAATCCTTAAAAGATAAAATTTCAAAGCATGATTTATTAAATAAATTTGATATCTTTTCTGAGTCTTTATCGTATCAAGTTGAGAGTAAAATTGTTAAAAGCTTTACTTCTTTGCATTTTTTAAAAAATGAAAAAATTACGAATACAAAAGATTGTTTGAATCTTGTTATAGAAGGAAGTGTAGTAAAAAGTCTAGAAAAAGAGAATAAAAAACATGAAATAAATATTATTAGGGAAAATGATTTTTTTAATGAAGAAAAAATCCTAGATGAAAATTGTTTATTGTATGAATACCGTGCCAATACGAATGTAGAAATTTACTGCATTCCAAAGAATATTATTTTAGATATTCCTATTGTTTATTGGAATTTATACAATAGCTATCAAAAATGTGTGACAAATAGTTATAATATATAGCTAAAGGCTATATAGTATAATTTTTTTATATCTTTTTTACTTCAAATTGATTATAATAAGAAAAAATATATATTGGATAAAAAATGACTTTTATTGATTTTAAAAAATTACTCTTAGATGCAGAACTAAGTATTCCAAAATTTACTGATGTAATCAAAGTAAGTGAAAAAAACATACAAGCATATAAAAAGAAAAAAGAAGTACCCAATGCAATTGCTTCTATTGCAGCTTGTTTTGCTTATATGAACAAAGAAAATATTGATTACAAAAGTTTAATACATGAGCTAAATCTTGTAAAAAAAGAAAAAAAAGGTTCAGGTTTCTCTTCTAAGAAAAAAGAAAAGAAAGAAAAGAAAGAAAAAACCCTTCCCGACGAAAATCAAATACCCTCATAAATCATTAATTATTTTTAGCTATAATTCCTTTTCTATTATATATATTAAAGGAATAATTTGAAAATTACAAATATTACAAAGACTATACTTTTACTTGCTAGTTTTATGATGGCAATTAATATTATTTTAGGTGCTTTTGGGGCACATGCGGTAAAAGAGATTTTAAATGAATACTATTTAAGTATTTATCATACTGCTGTATCTTATACTTTTTATAATATATTGGGTTTATTTGCCATTGCTTTTATCTCATACTTGCTTCCAAATTCTAAAAAAATCAAAATTTCTGCCTATTTTATTTTTACAGGAACCATTGTTTTTGCTTCTTCTTTATATGCATTGGTTTTTTTAGAAAAAGCTATTTTAGGTGCAATTACTCCTATTGGTGGAGCTTTAATGATTATTGGTTGGTTTATTTTATTTTATGCAATTTTAAAGGATTTAAAACTTGAGCCCCTTAAATAGAATAATTCAAATTAGGGACTCAAGAGCCTTTTCAAATCTAACTACAGTCATCATTTTATTATATGCTTGTGTTCTTGGTTTTAAAACAATTGGGGATGTAGAAAGTTCTTACTCTTTGTTCTTAGTATTTGCGGATTATTTTGTTACTGTTTATTTTGTTTTTGAATTAGCAATTAAGATGGTATCTGAAAAAAAATTCTCAAATTTTTTTAAATCAGGTTGGAATATATTTGATTTTACTATTGTTTTTATTACTTTACTCCCACTTCAAGGTTCAGATTTTGCTGCAATTGCGAGATTAATGAGGGTATTTAGAGTATTAAGAGTATTTACTTCACGACCTGAACTTAAAAAAATAATTGATATGTTAATAAAAGCAATCCCTTCGATTATTGATATTGTTATTTTAATGTTTATTATTTTTTATATTTATGCCATTATTGGAAATTTCTATTTTGAAGCCTTGCCTTCTGGTTTATGGAGTGATTTTTTAGTATCTATGTTAACGCTGTTTAGAGTACTTACTTTTGAAGATTGGACCGATGTAATGTATGAAGCTATGGAAGTACATCCATGGGCTTGGCTTTATTTTGTTTCTTTTATTATAATTGCTGCTTTTGTGTTTTTTAATCTTTTTGTTGCTGTTATTATTGGCGAAATGCAAAAACTACAAGATGAAGAATTAAAAGAAGAACTTCATGAAGATTCAAGAAAATTGGATATTCTAATTACTGAAATGCAGGCCTTAAGGCAAGAAGTAAAAGAGTTAAAAGAGAATAAGTGATAAACTTTTCTCTTCTGGGATGTGGTTGGTTAGGGCTTTCTTTAGCCAATAGTATAAAAAATGAATATCATTTAAAATGCAGTGCAAGCACATCAGATAGTTTGAAAAAGCTAGAAGAAGAAGGCTTTGATGCGTATTTACTTAACGATGATAACGTATCTTCTTTAGATGAATTCTTAATTTGTGATATTTTATTTATAAACATACCACCTTCTAAAGCTAAAAATTACTTGCTATTATTAGAAAAAATTTATAATAAAATTCCTAAAAAGACTAAAGTGATTTTTATTTCTACTACTTCTGTTTATCCAAAAACACAAGGAGAATATAAAGAAGATTTTACTCTTTTATCTGATAGTTCTAATCTTGCTTTATGTGCAGAAAAACAAGTCTCTAAAAGAACAAATCTTATTTTTAG
>CAJXWI010000143.1 GCA_913062735.1 uncultured Arcobacter sp. | reverse complement strand
TGAATACGAAGATTCTATTGGTTTCATTTTTTCTGCTTTGGCTTTTTTAAGCGATGAAGTTGCCCAAGGTCAAAAAGAATACGAAAATACAGTGCATTGTATTTTTGAATCAATTTTAAATGAATTTATAGATGATCTTGCAAAAGATATATATGAACATGAAAACGCCATAATTTATAAAGAACTTATGGTAGTTCTTCATTCTTTTTTAGAATTTGAACGCCTATACTTGGATGTCTCAATTCACATAAGAAAAGCAAAATTTAGAAAAGTAGCACCAAGTGAAAAAATCTTAAGTGAAGAAGAAATCAAAAGACGTGCACAAAATAAAGCCTTAAGAGAAAAAAATCCAAAAGAAGAGATAGAAGCAAAAGACATTGCTTATGATGTAGAAGTAGATATTTAAACTGCCAAATGGAGACTTTATAAAAAAAGTTATGCTTTTTTTATAAAGTCTCTAATAAGGGGCTTAATTTCTATAAGGAGGTCAGTCATGCAAAAAAGCAGAAGAGAGTTCGCAAAAACTGCTGCATTGATTACTGCTGGGGCTGCTGTTACAAGTACCGCAGTTATGGCTGCTACAAGTAAGGATGCATCGGTTCAAGATGCTAACGATAATGGTGTTGTTGTAGGTAGTTCTAGAAAAAAAGAAATACTCTACAAAAAAACAGCGGCTTGGGAAGAATTCTACAAGTTCGCAAAATAGTACAGGAGAGAATGTATGTCAGCAAATACATATGAATCTCTAAATGCAAAAGTTGGAAGACGTTCATTTTTAAAAATGACGGCTGTGGCAAGTGCATTTGGAGTAACGAATTCTTTTGCTAGTACAAACGCAACAAGAGCAGCAACGCAAGAAGAGATTAAAAATCCTTTTCCTGGGTCCAAATTAGTGAAAACTATTTGTACCGCATGTTCAGTAGGGTGTGGAGTAGTAGCAGAAGTTCAAAATGGAGTGTGGGTAAGACAAGAAGTTGCCCAGGATCATCCAGTGTCACTTGGTGGTCACTGTTGTAAGGGTGCGGATATGATTGATATGGTTCGATCAGAAGTAAGATTGAAGCACCCAATGGTAAAACAAAATGGAAAATGGAAAAGAATTTCTTGGGATGAAGCAATGTCTGGCATTGCATCAAAACTAGAAAATCTTAGACAAACATCTGGACCTGATTCAACAATGTTTTTAGGATCAGCTAAATTTGGAACAGAGCAAGCGTATTATTTTAGAAAATTAGCTGCAATGTTTGGAACAAATAATATAGATCACCAAGCTAGAATTTGACATAGCTCAACAGTTGCCGGTGTGGCAAATACATGGGGTTATGGTGCTATGACAAATTCTTTAGGGGATATTCAAAACGCAAAAGCGATTATTATTTTTGGAGCAAATCCTGCGGTTAATCACCCAGTTGGATTCCAACATTTTTTAAAAGCAAAAGAAAGAAACAATGCAAAAATAATTGTAGTAGATCCTAGGTTTACTAAAACAGCTGCAAAAGCGGATTATTATGCACAAATTAGACCAGGAACTGATATTCCTTTTATGTATGGAATGTTAAACATCATTTTTAAAAATGGTTGGCATGATGAAGGTTTCATTAACGATCGTGTATATGGAATGAAAGATGTAATGAAAGAAGCTAAAAATTGGCCTCTTGATAGAGTTGCTGATGTTACAGGTGTTGATGCATCTTTAATTATGCAAATTACAAAACATTATGCTGCTAATTCTCCTGGAACATTAGTTTGGGCTATGGGATTAACACAACATTCAAATGGTTCATCAAATACCAGACTTGCTCCTATTTTGCAACTTGCATTAGGAAATTTAGGTATTGAAGGTGGAGGTACTAATATTTTAAGAGGGCATGATAATGTTCAAGGGGCTACGGATATGTGTTGTTTATCACATACTTTACCTGGATATTATGGATTAAGTGATGGCTCTTGGAAATATTTTGCTAAGTCATGGGGTGTTGATTATGAATGGTTAAAAGGAAGATTTAAAGATCCTTCGTGGATGAATAAAAAAGGTTTTACACTTTCAAGATGGTGGTCAGGAGTTCTGGCTGGTAAAGAAGGTGAAGATGCTATTCATAATGCAGGTACAAATTTAAAAGCTATTTTTGTTATGGGGAATGGAATTACTTCTACGGCTCAAACAAAAAAAGTAAAAGAAGCCTTAGATCATCTTGACTTGGCTGTATTTTGTGATCCTTTTGTAAATGAGGGTGCCATTATTACGGATAAACAAAATGATGTATATATTTTACCCGCAGCAACACAGTTTGAAACTTCAGGAAGTGTAACGGCTACTAATAGATCATCACAGTGGAGAAGCGAAGTTATTAAACCTATGTATGAATCTAAAACCGATCAAGACATTATGTTTTTATTGGCAAAAGAACTTGGTTTTTATGATGAACTAACAGCTGGTATGAAAATAAGAGAGAATAAAAAAGACTTTAAATGGCCAGAAGATGCAACCGATGAAATTGCTAGAATTATTAAAACCATTGGTTTAACTGGATGGACAGCTAAACGATTAAAAGAACACCAAGAAAATTGGCATATGTTTGATGAAGTATCTGGACGTGGATATGGACCTATGAAAGGCGAGTACTATGGTTTACCATGGCCTTGTTGGACAGAATCACATTCAGGAAGCCCTATTTTATATAATATAAATAGATCTGTAAAAGACGGTGGTATGGGATTTAGAAATAGATTTGGACTTGAGCATGATGGCGAGGATTTATTAGCAGGTAAAGGTTCTGCTCCTAAAGGATCAGCTAATAAAGATGGCTATCCTGAAATTACAAGAGATAATATCGAAGAAGTTTTAGGTATTAAATTAAGTGATGAAGAGAAAAAAGCAATTGGTAAAAACTGGAAAGTTGATACGTCTAATATTATTGCTAATAAATGTATGGAACAAGGAATGGCACCTTATGGAAATGCGAAAGCCAGAGCTAAAGTATGGACCTTTGCTGATCCTATTCCATTGCATAGAGAACCTTTGCATTCTCCAAGACCGGATTTAGTTTCTAAGTATCCTAGTTTTGCAGATAAAAAGAATCACTATAGAGTTGATACAAGATATACCTCGGAACAAACTAAAGAAAATTGGGCTGAAAAATTTCCTATTAACTTAGTAACTGGACGCTTGGTAAATCTTAACGGGGCAGGGATGGAAAATAGAGCAAGTAAATATCTTGCTAAGTTAACACCAGAAATGTTTTGTGATATTAATCCTGATTTAGCGGGACAACATGGAATTAGAGATGGTTCTATGATGTGGATTCACTCACCTCAAGGTACAAAAATTAAAGTAAAAGCGAAATATTCGCATTCTGTATCAAATGATAGAATTTTTATTCCTATTCATTTTGCAGGAGTAATGGAAGGTGTGGATCTTACTCATAAGTATCCAGAAGGAACAGCACCTTATGCAGTTGGGGAAAGTGCTAATACAGTTACTAACTACGGTTATGACATTGTTACACAAATTCCTGAAACAAAAGGTGGCTTGTGCCGAATTGAAAGCGCTTAGGAGGACAATATGAGTGATAATACGAAACCTAATTTCGCCAGAATGAAATTTTATTGTGACGAAAACAGATGTATTCATTGTGATGGATGTTCTGTTGCATGTGCTGAAGCGCATGAGTTACCAGTTGAGATTTCAAGAAGGAAAGTTGTTACAGTAAATGAAGGAATTCAAGGAATGGAATTTTCTTTATCTGTAGCTTGTATGCATTGTACGGATGCACCTTGTGAAGAGGTTTGTCCCGTTGATTGTTTCTATATTAGAGATGATGGCATTGTTTTACATGATAAAGACAAATGTATTGGTTGTTCTTATTGTTTATATGCTTGTCCTTTTGGTGCGCCTCAATTTCCATCTAATGGAGCTTTTGGTACCAAAGGTGTAATGGATAAATGTACTATGTGTGCAGGTGGTCCAGAAGATACAAACAGTGCACATGAACGAGAATTATATGGACAAAATAGAATAGCAGAAGGAAAAGTTCCTGTATGTGCTGCTATGTGTTCAACAAAAGCCTTATTAGTAGGGGATGCTGAATCTGTTGCTAATATTTATAGAGAACGAGTAATCTCTTTTGGTCACGGAGTACAATCAATGCCTTACGGTTGGGATAAAGCGTATGGAAACTAAAAGTTTTTTTAGCGAGTATAAAGTCTATATAATCATAGGCTTTTTATTTGCTCTTCTTACTTATTGGTATTTTTTTCTAGCTACGATTGCAAACTTAGATTATGTATTTAAGTTTTTAATTTTGATAGCTCAAGGAGACATTTCTGGAAATGTAATTCCAATTTCGGAGCTTCCACGTTTACAACAAATGGAAGTGGCCTTATATGGACCAAATTATTCAGCAATTGCCCCTGAGGTTATTAGAGCTTTTGAAGAAAGACAACACCTTTTACCTATTGTTTTTTTAGTTGAATTTTTTCTATTTTTAGGAATGTTCATACTTGCAAAAGGAAGAAAACAAGCGAATATTACAAGACATGATGACAAGATAGAAGTGTATTCTGTTTTTCAACGTTTGGTAATTTTATTAAATATTGTGATTATGATTTATTTATTCATTACAGGTTTCTCAATTACTTTTGGAAACTGGACTGGTGGAGGATATATTGCAAGGTTTATGCGATCAACTCATGAAATAGTTGGAGTAGGCTGGATGCCTATTTGGTTAATTATGACGGTAATTGCATTTAAAGATCACAAGTTTTTTTACAGACCTAGCGTAAAAATATGGAATAAAATATTTTTACGTGGAAAATACGAAGCGATGGATAGAATAAATTATTATATGTATGTTGCTTTTGGTGCTTTATTGGTACTGTCAGGGTTCTTGATTTGGTTCATGGCTCCTGATGCTGCTACACATGCCCAAACGATCCAATTTAAACGTTTTATTTTATTTATTCATTTTATGGGAAGCGCGATTATTTCGTTCTTTACATTTGAAACAGTGTATTCGTATTTTGTATCGGTAAAAGGTTATCTTCCTGGTGTTATTACAGGAAAATTACCCCTAGAGTATATAGAACAATTTCGACCAGATGTTCTAAAAGAAGAAGAAAACTTAAGAAAATAAAGAAAAGAAAAACACTTAGGTGTTTTTCTTTTTGGCTCTTATTATGCTAAAAATGCACAATAAGGCTTTTAAATATGCAAAATTTGCACAATAAACTATCTTGCGAACGTAGTTTAAAGGAAAAATATGGACAACAGTAAATATTTAAAAACAGTGATAATTGACAAACTTATAGAAAATGAAGCCAAAGAATTTGAAGACGTTACTATTGATGAAGTACGCTTAAATTTATATTTAAATGAAAAAAAAACCATTTCAATGATGTGTATTCCAAAAGATCAAGATGCTCATGCTATTGGATATTTAATGAGTGAAAATGTTATATCGTCATATAAAGATATAGAAGAAGTAACAATAAGTGAAGATGGATTACGAGTAGATGTTAGAGCCAATATAAATGAAGACTCAATACAGAATCTGTTCAAAGAAAAAACCTTAACAAGTGGGTGTGGAGGAGGAGTTACTGGAAATGTTGCTGGCTTTTTAGAAATTCCTTTTAATCAAAGTGCTTTTAAAGTAAAAGCACAAACCATATTAGATGAAGTTAAGATTTTTTATAAAGACAGTGAACTGTATAACTTAACAGGTTGTGTACATAAAGCTATGATTTATTTATTAGATGGTGCTACTGTTACGGCTGAAGATATAGGACGTCACAATGCTATTGATAAAGCTATAGGTAAATGTATGATGCAAGGCTTAGATACTACAAAATCAGTACTTTTTGTTTCCGGACGTTTAAGTTCAGAAATGGTTACAAAAGCAGTTATGCATGCGATTCCTATGATTGTATCTCGTACAGCACCTACGTATTTAGGGGTACAAACGGCACAAAAACATGGTATTACTATGATTGGTTTTGCAAGAGGTAAAAAAATGAATATGTACACCCATCAAGGAAGAATTGATGTCTAATTTAGATACAAAACAAATGCTTGTACTTCAAGATAACTTGGATGAAAATGGACGTTTGACTTGTCTAAAAGCTTTTAAAGTTGCAAAACTTCTTGGAATAAAACCTATAAAAATGGCAGATACTTGCAAGGATGAAAATATAAAAATCACATCATGTGAGTTAGGTGTGTTTGGAAAAATAGCCTTTGAAACCTATGAAGAAGATATTTATAAAAAGATAAAACAACATTACAAAAACAATACACAAGTGAGCTGTAAAACCTTATGGAAAGAAGCCCAAAGTACAACTTTAAGAAGAGTTGGTTCTACTGTGAAAAACTCTGATGTAGATGTGATTTATTGTCAACTGGGTTGTTTTAGAAAGAAGTTGGGTCATGCAAATAAAAGTTAAAACATGGATAGAAGATGAAAAACAAAATCTTGTTTTTGGTGGTGGAAAAACGCAGATTCTTAAATATATTGATGAAACAGGAAGTATTTTAGCAGCTTCTAAACTACTAGGAATGAATTATAAAAAAGCCTGGTCGCATATTAAAATATTGCAAGAATATATTGAAGATGAATTGGTTATTGTTCAAAAAGGCAGAAACAATGGTGGCACTACCCTAACTCCTAAAGCAAAAGAAGTTATTGCTAATTATGAAACCCTTCAAGAGGAAATAAATACTTATGCACAAGAAAG
>CAJXWI010000142.1 GCA_913062735.1 uncultured Arcobacter sp. | reverse complement strand
GCTTTTAAATTTGCACTAGTAGGTATTGGGTTTCCTTGATAATAGGAAATTTTATTATCTCTGATGATGATATATTTACTCAAGGGTCTATTAAAACTACCAAAGGTAAGCCTTAATAAAACAATACCATCCTTATCTATGAAAATATCTTCTATATGTAAAAAATAGTCTTCTCTTACAATAGGTTTTGTTTGAATACTTTTTCTTACTTGTTCAAAATTAATTTCATCCTCAAAATCAAAATTTGTAGTAATTATTTTTTCTTCATCTTCCTGTGCACATAGTAGTACCACATCATAAATATTTTTACCTTGTTTTTTCCATCTGTCTTCATATTTACTTGAAACACCAAGTTCCTTATTAATATCAATAGTAATCTTACCTGTAGGCAAGTTTGTTAAAAGTTCTGTGCAATAATCAAAGTATTTTCTAGAATCTGTTCTTAATTCAAGTGTTCCTTCTTTTTTAAGTACTCTTAAGGCTTCATTGATAAAGTCATTAGAATATATTCTTCTATGTGGTTTTTTATCCCAAGGAACTGGGAAATGAACAAATATTTTACCTACGGTATTTGAATTAATAAATTCCATAAATAAACGTGCGTCATACGAAAGTGCAAGAATATTTGTGATTCCATTGATTTCAACTTGTCGAAGCATTTGCTCAATTGAAGGTGTATGTATTTCTAAACCAATAAATTGAACATTAGGGTTCTGCTGTGCTTGGTGAATTAAATGTCTTCCTGAACCAAACCCGATTTCAATATAAATTTCTTTCTTACATTTAAAATCATCCACAAAATAATTAATATCTTTTAAATATTCTTTTTTTGGTGCAATTTTATTTTTAAATGAACTGGTATTAGAAGATAAAATGTTTGCTTTGCTTAAAGAAACATAATCATTAAGGGCATCTTTTACTAAAGAAACAGGAGAAACTCTTGTTACTTTATCAATTTTAATCATTTCATCTTCATCTTTTGGACGTAGAGTCAATAAAAAGTCTTTGTTATCGTTTGTTACAGCTATTTTATATTCCGCTTTTCTGTTTTCATTATCGAAATTATAAGATTTCGCAATAAAATTAAAATGCGTTCCTTGATGTTCACAAGGGTAAGATATTTCTTCGCTTTTGTTAAAAATTATATGTGGCATGTTCTACTTTTGTAATTTTGGTAATACTAATAATGATTCATCTGTCTGTAAAGAAAGAATTCCGAATTCATCAACTGCTTGAATAGAATATTTGTATTCTACTCCTCTTACTATATCTTCATCAACAAATCTTAAGGCATTTATATTTGAATACTTAAGTTTTTTAGTGGAAAAATATCCTGTTTTGGCTGTTTTATATACTATATATGAAACGGCTCTGTTATCACCTTTTTGCCAATTTAAAATGGCTTTGTTTTCTTTTATTTGAGCCAAGGTCATTACTGGTTTAATCGGTTTACCTAAGGTTGTTCCCATTACCGCATTTATATTAAGTGAGCTTTCTAATTTGTCTTTATCTATTGAGGTAACTTTAAAGAAAATATTTTTTCCATCTTCATGTTCTCTTATTTCATAAGACAGTGCATTTTTTGAAAGTGTTTTAATATGTTTAAAACTTCCTTGTAAAGATGAATTTTGATAAATTTTATAAGAAATAATATCTTCTTGAACTGAAGCATCCCAGTTTAAAACAATCTTTTTAGCTAAATTTGAAGACGCTCTTAGGCTTGAAATTCCTTTTGGTAAAGGTTTTGTTTGTGCTGTTACAATTGCACTTGGTTTAGATTGTAAATCTTCATAAGTATAAGAAAAAAGTCTGTACTTATACACTACATTATCATCTAAATCACTGTCAATAAATTCAGCCTGCAATCTACCTTCTATTGTTTCTAGATTTTCCCATTCACTCTCTGTTGGAGAAGAACGTTGTATTTTATAATAAGCAATTTTATTTTGTGTATGGGGTCTCCAAATTATTTTAATTTGTCTTGGTAAATTTGAAATAGCTTGAATGAACGAAACTGAATCATGCAAAGGTTCAGTAGTAACATTAATTGAATTTGAAATTCTAGATTCAAAATCATCTTCTTTTACGCTTGAAAATGCATAAACATAAGACGTATGTGCTTCTAGTCCTTTGTCCAAATAATGTGTCGTATATCGGTTTTTAATAAATTTAATTCGCTTTAATTTTCCATTACTTTCAAGGGCATTTGCACGGTATAAATTATACCCCACAACTCGAATATCATCAACTTTTTGCCATTCAAAGCCAATTGATGTTGTGTCTTTTAAGTATTTAATGCTGCTTGAATTAATACTTTCAAGTGTATTATCAATTTTTGGTTTTGAAGGTGTGCTTAGATTATTCTGACACGCACTAAGAAAAACTATCAAAAAGATTGATGATGTTATTTTCATTAAGTTGCTCATTTGTTTTCTCCATATTAAAATTCTTATTTAAAAATGCCTTCATATCATCAGCAATGCTTGCTGTAAAATTCATTTTTTCATTTGTTTTTGGGTGAATTAAGTACAAGTTATATGCATGTAGATAAAATCTTTTTATTTTATTTAATTCGCCCTTAAAACCATATAAATTATCGCCTATTATATGCCTATTTATCGAGTTTAAATGCACTCTTATTTGATGTGTTCTTCCTGTAAAAAGTTTACAAGAAATTAATTGTGTTTTTTCATCTTTACTTGATATAAGTTGTGCAAAAGCACTTTTTGCGAAACGTCCACTTGGAAGTACTGTCATTTGTAATCTGTTATTTGGATTTCGGCCTATTTCATTTTGAATAATAGCATTTTCTTTTAAAGGCATATCAATTAGGGCTAAATAGTATCTTCCCATAGATTTTTCTTCCAGTTGTTTTGATAAATGTACATGGCTTTCATTGTTTTTAGCAATAACCATAACCCCCGAGGTTCCTTTATCAATTCTGTGTACAATTCCGTGTCTTTCTTCCCCTGAAATAGTAGATAATGAAAAGTTTTTTGCTTTTAACCAATCTACTAAGGTAGCGTCTTTAACTGAAGGAGCACCATGAACTGTAAGATTATAAGGTTTATTAATAACCAAGATATCATCATCTTCATAAATAATTTCTACATCAAAATCTACATTTTCTTTTGTTTTTTGTAGCTGTTTTTTTTCTTCTTCAATCGCTTCAAAATTTATCTCTACTTTGGCATTTATTTTTAATTTAATGCCAGGACGTTTTTGCACTTTTTCATTTACTTTTACAAAACCTTTTTTAATTAATGACTCAATTTGGTTTCTTGACTCGTTTAATTCTTCTGATATAAATTTATCCAGCCTAATTATCTCTTCTACAATATATATTTTATTCATTTTTAGATACTCTTTCATATGCATTTTTTTGATAAAAGAATTATTTCACATTTTGATTATTTAATTATAATATTTATTTTACCATTGATCTATTTGTCTTATCACTTAATTAGTGAAACAAATGTGATTTTGGCCAACAAACAATTGATATATTTTTCAATATCTTTTGCTGCATTTTTATTTGTATTCATTTTACCAATACGGAATAATTTAGGGATTATACCATTTTTATACTGGGTTGGTATTGCTTTATTATTAGCAGTTGAATTTTTTGGAATTACAAAACTTGGGGCACAACGCTGGATCGCTATTCCTGGTATTTCTATGACGATACAACCCAGTGAATTAATAAAACCAATTTACTTGCTTATGATTGGTTATTTGGTAAATAAAAACCCACCTCCACGGCATGGAAGAGGTTATGACTTAAAAAGTTTTTTACATTTCTCAATTTATATTTTTATTCCTTTTTTATTAATTGCAAAAGAACCTGATTTAGGGACGGCTTTGGTTTTATTATTAGTAGGTTATGGAATTTTATTTATTGTAGGCGTTAATTGGAAGATTTGGGCTACGATTGCTTTTATTATCGCCTTGTCCTCTCCTTTGATATATACGTATTTAATAAAAGATTATCAGAAAAAAAGAATCACGGACTTTATTTCTGAGAAACCCTCTTATCACGTTCAACAATCAATCATTGCCATTGGTTCTGGTGGCTTAACTGGAAAAAGTGCACAAGATGCAACACAAACACAATTAAAGTTTTTGCCCATTGCCACCAGTGATTTTATTTTTGCTTTTTTGGTTGAACGTTATGGTTTTATTGGTGCTATTGTTTTGATTTTAATTTATTTAATGTTAATTGTACATCTCATGTCCATGAACTACTTTTTTGCAGACGATTATATAATACGCTGTTTTGCTTCAGGGCTAGCTCTGCTCTTATTTTTGAACATGAGTATCAATGTACTGATGGTTATAGGCTTTGCTCCTGTTGTGGGCCTCCCCCTGCCAATGTTTTCGTATGGAGGAAGTTCTTTTATTAATTTTATTGTTATTTTTGCAGTACTAGAGAATTTAGTATCTTTTCGTTTTAAAGATATGTACAATTTTGAGAGGAAGTTAGTGTAATGAAAGCCCAAAATGTAACCTTTATTGGCTTCGAAGATGATTTTGAAGAAGCTCAAGCTGTTTTATTTGGAGTACCTTTTGATGGCACTACTTCTTTTAAACCAGGCGCAAGATTTGCTCCAGCTGCTATGAGAGAAGATTCTTGGGCAATTGAGTCTTACTCTCCTTATTTGGATTTAGATTTAGAAGATTTAAAACTTTTTGATTATGGAAATCTAGAGCTTCCTTTTGGGGATAAAATGAAAGCTTTAATTATGATTGAAACAACAGTAGATGAAATTGTTAGCAGTAACAAAGTTCCTGTAATGATAGGAGGGGAGCATTTAATTACATTTGCTCCCATAAAAGCCTTGCTAAAAAAACACAAAGATTTACATGTAATACATTTTGATGCTCATACAGATTTAAGAGAGCATTATTTGGATGAAAACTTTTCTCATGCTACGGTTATTAGGCGAGTTGCTGAGTTAATTGGGCCTTCTAATCTTAACTCTTTTTGTATTAGATCAGGACTTAGAGATGAGTTTCTTTGGGCAAAAAAACATGCAAATTTGGAAAAGTTTACCTATAAAACATTGCCTGCTTGTGTACAAAGATTAAAAGATAAAGCCGTATATATTACTATTGATTTGGATGTTTTTGATCCAAGCGTATTTCCTGGTACGGGAACTCCAGAACCTGGCGGAATTAATTTTCATCAAATGCTTGAAATTATAGGAATATTATCAAAACTTGATAATGTAGTAGGAATGGATTTAGTAGAGCTTTCCCCTAAGCACGATGCTTCAGGTGTATCAACAGCAGTTGCTTGTAAAACATTAAGAGAATTGGTACTAGCAACTATAAAAATAAAATAAATACACAATACGTTTTAAAATAAACTCAGTTGTTTTAGTATCTTTTTTTTCTTTGATAGTTTTTCAATTTCTTTATTGTAGTGCTCAACTACATTTGTAGCTGTGGTGTATTTTGAAGAACCTCGAAAAGATTCCATTTTCCAAATAGCGTAATCTCTGCATTTATAAAGTGTTGAAAGTTCTTTTGATAATATCATGATAAAATCCTTTATTTTGAATTCTATCACTTTATGATATTTTTTAGTAAATATATGTCATTTTGTTATATTTTTTCTCATTATTAGATCAACTTCTTTTAATAAAAGAATAGAAGCATCAATTTCTTCTTTTCTAATAGCAACACTTTCTACGTTACAGCCAAGAGGAATACCGCGTTTTAAAGCAAATTTATTAAGCTCTGCAAATATATTTAAACAAATGTCCAAAGACTCTTGCAAAATATCTTTTGATTCTAATAAATCTTCTTTTAGATAATTAGGAATACTAATACCTAACCATTCCATAAACTCCAATGTTTTTGAAGAACCACAAGGCGTTAGTGTGATAATGATTGGTACCATTTCTTGATTATTTTCTTTTGAATAGCGTGCGTAATCGCTTAAAAATATTTTGGCAGCTTCAAGATTATATACACATTGTGTTATAAAATATTGGCAACCTTGATCGATTTTATTAAAGACTCTAATATGCTCATCTTTTTTGATAGTATGCCGTTCTGGAATTGTAATGGCACCCAGTATTAAGTCTTGATTGATTTCTTCTTTTAAAGCATAGGCTTCTTTTACACTTAATTTAATATTTTGATCTTTTGAAGCAGCGCCAACAAAAACGGAATAATTATTTTGGGATTTTGTATCTTCAAGCCAAGTTGAAAAATCATCTTTGTCATATTTTCCAACTGCTCTGTATACAATGCTTGGAATATTTAGTTCACTTAAATATTGATTTTTGTATACATAAGGATCAAGAGTACCAACAAAAGGGAAGGTTCTTTTTTGGGATGTTCGGTCACTTTCATCTTGAATATCATATAAGACTAAAGCATCAATATCAATAGTATTGATTCTTTGTATGTGTTTTTGGGCAATGATATCCATTTGTTCTTTTGTATGCGTTTGTCTAGGAGGCGTTAATCCATACAACAAAATGCCGTTCTCTTTATTTAAAATTTTTTGTTTTAACATTGTTTCTCTCTAACTTTTTTGTCATTTTACAAATATAATCATTAAAGGTTTATTATATTTTATCTTAAGTACTTTAGTACAGTTTATATCGAACACGTATTATTATTTTTGTTGGCTCTTTTGGTCTTGGGTAATCTTTATATGCTATTTGAATCGTTTCATAGGTTTGTTTATCCAAAGGTGTGTATTTTGATTGTTTCATAAAGTGTGGTTTTGAAATGTCTCCATTGGGGTATAAAATAAACGTAATAATATTCTCCCCTTGCTGTTT
>CAJXWI010000141.1 GCA_913062735.1 uncultured Arcobacter sp. | reverse complement strand
TTTTTTAAACCATTCAACATCTATCCAAGGGGGAATAAACTCTAAAATATTTTTTAGCTTTTTTATAGAAGTGGTTTTATTAATATTTTCAGTAAAGGATTTATCATTATATATTTTTGCTCTTATGAAATTTATGCAAACTTGTATTTTTCTCACCTCATATTTTGGAACATCATTTTTTATCAACTTATCTAATTGCAAATCATTTTGGAAGGATAATAAATTATCTTTATTTTCTAAGTCATTTGCCCATAATGCAATTTTTTCATATTCTATTTCATTAAACATATCCTTTGATGAGGATAAAACTTTTAATGCAATATACAAATAATTTAGTGATTTATATGATTTTGATGAATATAAATCGGCTATTCCCTCTAATATATTACAAATTTTCACTTTCTTTTCTTCTTGCAAACTTATGAATATATTGTTATCTTCATATAATTCATAAAACTTATATGCAATAAAGCCAAAAGTTTTATTTAGACATTCAAAATCTTCATCATTCTTATCAGTTAAATTTGGAATAACCCTATTTGATATTGAAAATAATATTTTTTTAGGATTAAAAAATTCAAACAGTTTCAAATTAGTATCAAATCTGGAATAAAATCTAAGCATATTTTGCTCATTTAAATACTCTATCCCATCTAAATCAATTATTTGTCTATTATTGTTATTTTTGTATGGTTCAAGCAATAATGCAGTCTCATACCTATCGGCCTTATGATAAATGTCTTTTATCCATTTATCATTTACTCCGTCAAACAATGTATCAAGCATATAGTTAAAATGTATAGAAAAAAAATCCAAATCATCTTGTTTCAGTTCATTTTTATAAATATCATTCTTCCATTTAATTTTTAAATTACATTTGTCAATTTTTACATTTTTATTAATAAAAAGATCCATCATAGCCGGGTTTTTATACATTTCGTAAATAAAATCATTCATTGAAATTTTTTTGATTACATTATCATGTAATATAACCAAAAAAAGTTTTTTATTTATAAAGGGATGTGTTGATTCAATTACATTTTCATGGTAGATGGGGCTGTCTTCCAAATTAAACTTTTTACAAAATATTAATAAAAAAATCAGCTTAATTATACTTGTTTTCCCACTACCATTCTGACCTACTATAGCTGTTACATTGATATTATCAGGAAATATATTTACACAACCAATATTATCTGTTATCTCCAACTCTTCTTTTCTCTTATTGTATTTGCAGTTAAACCGGGGGGAGAAACTAAACCCTTCATTCTTAATATTCTTATACTTTTCAACCCATAAATAAACTAATTCCATATAGTCCCTTTCCTGTTTTTAATATCTTCAATTCACGTTTAAACCATATGCGTTTGAACAAATTTTTCTTTATATAATCATTCATATTTTTTTATTTCTAATAAAACTTCATTCCTAAATTTCGTTCTAATAGATAATATTCTTTAATCTTTGTATTAAATCATCATATGTTATTACATCAATTACATTTTTATATTTTCTTTTTATGATTTCTAAATCATTTTTTTGAGCCGTAGTAAGTCCTATTTCTCTACCAAGTACTACAATACCACAAGGGTTAGTGATTTTTATTTTTAAATCTCTTGGTAATTGTGACTTATAATTTTCAGTAAGTTTCTTTTCACCTCTTTCACCCCATCGGTTTAGATTATAGATGTATTTTTCTACTTGCATTATTGAACCAGAGAGCTCTCTAACTGGAACATGATTATTTCTATATGTACCTAATGTAATAATTTTCTTGCCAGAAAAAGGTTTTTTGATTTCAACAATATCTATATTTCCATTTGAATCTACAAGCATAAAATCTAAATACTTTGACCTAAGAGTGTTAGTATCATTTATAGTTACATTATCAAATACTCTTATATATTTGGGATAGAGTAATTGTATAATTTGAAGTATTTCGTCTTGCCAATCTTTTTCATCATAATCAGATTCATTTTCTAACATATATTCCAATTTTCCAAGTACTTTGGAATACTTATCATTTTCATACTTCTTAAATGAACTCAATATATTTTCACCTTTGGTAGTTACTTTTTGAATCATATATTTATCATAAATTTCTTCATAGTTTTTGTTTGTATTAAAATGTTCTTGTATAATTAAACCAATTCTTGCATTTACATAATGTTGTCTTTCACTAGTATTGGGGAAATTTTTAATTAATTTTTTAAAATCTTCAATAGGAAAGTTATCATCTTCACTATTTCCAATTCTAATTTCTGTTTCACTTTTATCTAAAAGTTTTTCTATTTTATCAAAAATAGAAATATTATAATGAGCAAAAAAGAATTTATCTTGAATATCAATATCCTTATGAATAAATAGGTCAACACCTAGTTGTAAAGTATCTTTATCAAATTTAAAATAATCATCATCAAGTTGAGCAATATTAAAATAAATGCTATTGTCATTTTTAGAAACAAAATGATTATCAGTAAATTTAAATGTGTTTTTTAAGGAAACTCTATCTTCATTTTTCAATTCACGAGTTACCCAACTAATATCATCACTACTATACTCAAGAAGAAGTAAATCTTTATCTATTGTAAAACTAATCACTTTTAATCCTATTCTTTATTTGTTACTTAAATAATTTGTTTTTTTGTGCCATTCACTAGTTATAACAATCAATTAATACATGTATTAGATACGATTGAGATTCCATGAGTATCAATCGTTAAAGAGACGCTTCAAATTGTTTCAAAATTAAATTTGTCAGTAAACTCTATCTTTTTAATAACAGTGTTAACTAAGTTATTTAACATATAATTGTCCGATTGATCAAATCCCGTACTTAATATCCTTATACTATGTTTCAATCTCTTATGTTCTAAATGATTATTCTTTATTATTAAGTCAAGTTCAGTTCTTTTCTCTTCATCGGAAGCTTCATATTCAGATTTATATTTAGTTCCATAATCAGACATTGTGCTTAACTTTTCACTTTTTTCTTCTATTAACTTATTATATTCTTCGTCAGTTTTCCCTGTACTATCAAGTATATTTTCAAAAATAATACTTACATCTTTATAAACACTTTCATCTTTAAATTTTGGAAGTACTAAATCTTTAATTTTATCAGATGAAATTTTTCTATTTATAAAATCATAATACAAACTTGAATCATATGATTTTAACATTTCAAAGAAAACAAATACTCTAAAGTGAGAATCAAATAGCCGTGGTGTAATTGTACTGAATAATAAATGTAGTTTTGTAAAAATCTGTTCTATATCTCTTAGTGAAAGTTCAAATAAGTGTGCTAGCTTTTTTAAAATAGTTAA
This sequence comes from uncultured Arcobacter sp., assembly GCA_913062735.1. The sequence goes on along the minus strand of CAJXWI010000141.1, from coordinate 3,474 downwards.
GTGATGAAACTCAATATTTACTTCCTTATTTATCCCTTTTGTTTTTAGAATATTTTCTAAATTAAATTTCATATATAACTTATCACAAAAAGAATCTAAATTGACATTACTTAAATTATATTCTAAGTCAATAAATCTTTTTAAATAATTATTCGCATCAATATTTCCATATTGTGATTTAATTGATTCTGATAGCTGAGATTTATCAATAGATAAAACAAATACTAATTTTTCAATTCCAAAGATATGCTTAATTCTCTCTAATAATTCAATCGAGTACAAAGGTCTACATCTATCAAGTTCATCTATAAAAATAATAAATGGTTTATTTTTATCAATTTCAGTTAAAACATTTTCAATTGATTTTTTAAATTCTTTTAATATATTTTTATCAACAGAGTAATTCTCTATTAAAACTTTAGTTGAGTTCTCTGCTATTGAAGAAGCAGCTCCTTCAAATCCAGCATCAAAATCAAGTAATCCTGCTGTGGCACCTTTCATAGCAGCAGGAAGTGCTATTTTCAGTACTTTTCCACTAATATTTATTACTTTTTTAAATCCACTACGTTGGGGAGAATTTGCAGGAAAATTTTCACTAATATATGTGTTTAATTCTCCTAAAATAGATATTAAAGGTTCTTTTGAAAAATCATCTTCCCATGCACTAAAATATAGACTATTTACTGCACATTCTTTTTTTAAATACGCTTGCCACATTTTTACAAAAGTAGTTTTTCCTGAACCCCAACTAGCATTAATACTAAATACGAGGGGTTCATTATTTGCAATAATTATTTGAGATAAGTCTTTAATAGAATCTTCTCTAGACAAAGCGTCATTTTTAAATATACTATTTTCATTTATTTCCATTGCATTATTTTTTACAATCATAAATTACCTTCTCCTTATATATTATTTAATTCATTTATTTTTTTAAACCAATCTTTAATCTCATCATAAGCATTTAAATCTTCCAAATGTTTTTTGGTTATTTCTTTTGACAGTTGCCCATTCAAAATACCTTTTATTGCATTTTCATCGGACGTCGTACTCTTTGATTTTATATAATTAGGTATATCTTCAACATCCCAATCAGATATTGAGTTACAATCAATTTTAAACTTTTCTTCAATTAAATCTTTGTGAATGTAATTTTCCATTTCCCTTTTATTAGTTATAAAACAATATGAACCATCTCTTCTTGTATTGATAGACTTTTGTTCTTTTACATATTGTCCTGCATTTTTACCCGATCCCGTATCGCTGTCGTAAATATGAAGTTCAAGAACATTGGAATTTTCTAAATAGTTTTTATCAACCCATTGTTTTAAGTTCCCTCCTGTTAATGGAAGTAAACTTATGTCTTCGTTTTCTAAATCAATAATATCTTTAAACTCAGAGATTGATTGATTTATATTTTTTATAAAATTCACATCATGTGGTCCTTCTAAACACACAATGACTTTACTACTGAAAAAGGGGTGCAATCCTAATGTTTCAGATATTAATTTAAGTTTTTCCTCTTTGTCTTCTATAATTGTTGGTTCATTATTATCTTTAGCTATAAAAATAAGATTATTTTCTTTCATTAATTTTGAAATTTCAGGAGTATGAGTAGTAATTATTACTTGATGATTTTCTTTTCTTGATAACTCTATTAATGCATTAATTAACATTTTTTGATGATTTGGATGCTGTGCAGTTTCTGGTTCTTCAATCCCATAGATTACATTTTTATTAGTTTTGGTCGAAGTTTTCCTCTCTGCTTCTACTCTAAAGTAATTCAAGGTAATCATCCTTCGAAAACCACTTCCTCTCTTATTTAGTGGTATTCCATCATCACTTTCCAAAGAAAAAGAGAAAAGAGTATCTAAGTTTTTATTGCTTACCTTGGGAGTTAGACTTTCTGCAACTGCTAGTCCCATATCTTTCATTTTTTCTATTGTTTCATTACCAATCTCAAGGAGTTTAGTTTCCAATTGAGCTCTGATTTTTTGGAAATCTTCTTCAAAGTCAGATACTATCTTCTTAGTAGCTGATTTCAGTGGATTTTGGATATCTCCATCACTATCTTTGTTAGCCCTATCACTTTGAAATAAAAAAAACAAAGGTAATTCTTTTTGCAAATTTTCCCATATCTTCTTAGTATCTTCTTTTGCAATTTCTATAAAATACATTTCTAAAGTCTTTCCTAATTCAATAAATTTAGAATAAATAGCTTTTCTAATTTCAGCACTTTTTGATTTATTGATGCCTTCTAATCCTAAATCAGGTAACAACTTTCTCAAATCAATAATTTTTTGACTAATTAATGGTGTACTTGATTTATCAAAATAATTTGCATGAATAAAAACTTTTTCTTTTTGTAATTTTCCATTTGATATATTAAATACTTTATGGACTTCCAAAAAACCGCCCTCATTCAAAAGATATTCATCTTTTAAATTTGTTTCATTCCCACTATCAATATTAATTTTCATATCATCTTCTACAATAAACTCAACTGCAATAGATATTTGTTCAGTTAGTTTATCCTTATTCCAATCTGTAATATCAATTTTAATTACTTCTTGACCAAAAAATATATCTATAGCTTCTAGAATTGTTGACTTACCAATATCATTTTGCCCAACTATTACATTCATATTTTCGTCAAGTAATATTTTCTGATTTTTATATGCTCTAAAGTTTTGTAAATACAGACTTCTTATTTTCATCATTCTTCCCTTTATTTAAATAGCATTATTGATCTTATCTATCGTAGACTAAAGTAAATTTTTGAATCTAATTATTAATTTAATCACTCACTTATATCTAAGATATATCTATACGATATGCATCCGACTTTTGAATAAACCCACTAATTAATGCTTCTTCTTTTACCAATAAAACAACATCTGTTTTGAAACTAAATATTAATTCAATTTAACAATTCTATCCATATAAAATAACAACAATCTTAATATATACTTAAGCAAATTACTTTTATGTGACATTTAATATTTTTTTAATATAAAAAAGAAATATCACAAAACAATAATTTAAATAAAACACTTTCAAGTAACAATTCAACAAAAGTTATAAAACTAAGAAATCTGTGTTACTATATGTTTCAAAAAAGAAACAATAATCTATAGGAATTTACATGTATTCTAATTCAATCCCAACAAAAAACAAAAAAACCAACGTAAACTTCCAAGACTATTTCAATAAAATAAACAATCCAGTCCTTCACTTCGTAGAAGGTTGGACAAATAAAAAAGAACATATAAACAATACTTTTGATTTATATTTCATAGAAACTAAACAAAATTTCACAGAAAATGAAACTAGATTATTAAAAGATTGGTTATTTGATGTTGTAGGTTTATATAAAAGTTCATTTAATATACCCTATCCTCATCCTAAAGGTTTTAAAACAGAAGCAATAAAATTTAACGATAAAATCATTTTAAAAGAGTGTTTCAATTTATT
>CAJXWI010000140.1 GCA_913062735.1 uncultured Arcobacter sp. | reverse complement strand
TATTTACCAAGGTCAGAGAATTCATGATGTTATTAATATTTTAAACCACAGATCAGCTGATGGTTTTAATTTCAATGCAGGACTTGCAAAGTTTCAACAACAAGACTTAATTGCAAATGCTGCAAATATGTATTCTTGGCATGGAAGTGAAATTGATTTAGGAATTTTAGAGGCTATGTATGTACACCAAGTAAGCGCAACGCAAAATTGTATTTGGCCTAGTGATATATTTGGAAGATTAATAAGAGAACATGATTTATTAAAAACTCCCTTAAAAATTGAAGCACCTTATGCATATTTACCAAAAGGTCTTGGTTTAGGAATTGAACTTGATGAGGAGGCGATTGAATCTTATAAAACAAATGAGTTATTTGTATCATAAATAACACTTATCTAATTAGTATGGCTATTAATTAGATATATTTATTTATGAAAGTTGGCAGAAATGTCCATAATTAATGAAAAAGGAAAATTATGAAAAAAAATTTATTAAAAGTATTAGCAACAGTATGTGCAGTTTCAACTTTATCTTATGCATCAACACTTAGAGTATCCGTTCCTGCATATAGTGATGATACAAAACCTGGTTTTGAGAAAATAGTAGCAGATTTTGAAAAAGCAAATCCAAGTATAGATGTAAAATTAGAAGTTGGTTCTTGGTCTTCGTGGCAACAGAAAATTCAAACTGATTTTTTCTCAGGTGGAAATGCAGATTTAATTTATTCAACAAGAGGTTGGGTTCCAACTTATGTAGGTGGAGGTAAACTTGAAGCTTTAGATTCTTACTTAAGCAAAGAAGACTTAGCACAGTTTCCTAATTCGCTATTAGAAGCTGCAAAAGTAAATGGGAAGTTATATGCCCTACCTAGTGTTACATCTGCTAGAAACTTATATGTTAACTTAGATTTAATCAAAAAAGCAGGAGCAAAAGTTCCAACAACATGGAACGAGCTTAAAGAAGCTGCAGTAAAAGTATCAAAAAAGACTGATGCAGCTGGTTTTGGTATTCAAGGTAAAGAAGTTGAAATGGAAAAATATTTCTACTATGCTTTATGGAACTTTGGTGGTTCTGTTTTAGATAAAACGGTAGGTGGAACTAAATCAGCGTTAAACTCACCAGAAGCTTTAAAAGCAGCTAAGTTTTATAATTCTTTAATTAAAGAAGGAGCTTCTCAAAAAAATGTTGCATCATATAATAGAGAAGATTTACAAGAACTTTTTAAACAAGGTAAACTTGCAATGATGATTACACATGGTGTATTAGCAGAGCAAATTAAATCAGAAGGTCACAATATAAACTTTGTACAAACTGATGTACCAGGAATGGATTCATCTAAAAAAGGTACTACTTTAGGTGTTATTGATGCAGTTCACTTATCTAAAAATTCTAAAGTAAAAGAAGACGCAGTTAAATTTTTAATGTTTTCAAATAAACCACAGTATCAAGCTGATTGGATTGCAAAAGCAAACCTTTTACCTGTAACACATGCTGCTGGTAAAGAGAAAGAATTTGAAGCAAAACATTTGCAAGCAATGATTTCTGCTGTTCCAAATGCTAAGTTTGCATTTATTCATACAAAAGGAACAAAAATTATTGATATTTTAAGAAATGAATTACAAGCTATGTATGCTGGTAAAAAAACACCAGAACAAGCTATGAATTCAGCTCATAAAAAAATTAATAGAGCAGCAAGAAGATAATCATGAATCAAAAATCATTAAAACCACTATTGTATATAGCACCAAGTTTTTTACTTGCATTTATTATTATTTCATATCCAATTATTGATTTAATTAGATTATCATTAAATGATGTAAGTACCTTTGGTGACTTAAATGGTTTTATTGGATTATTGAATTATCAAGACGTATTTGAAGATGAATTGTTTTTTGAAGTAATGATAAGAACACTTTTTTGGACTGTGTCTGTTGTAGTAGGAACTGTAGTTATTTCAGTTCCTATTGCATTAGCACTAAATGAAGATTTTTATGGGAAAGGTATTGCAACAACAATTATTATGTTACCGTGGGCAATTTCTTTAGCTATGACAGCTGTTATTTGGAAATGGATATTAAACCCTGATTATGGAATGTTAAATCATTTATTAATATCATTGGGTTTAATTGACGAAAATATTGGTTGGTTAGCTGATGCTAGCACTGCTTTTCCTATGCAAATTTTAATAGGAATTTTAGTATCAATTCCTTTTACTATTTCAATTTTAATGGGTGGATTAACTTCTATTCCAAAAGATATATATGAAGCTGCTTATTTAGATGGCGCATCATACTTAACACGATTAAAAACTTTAACTCTTCCACTTTTAAAACCATTTATCAACATAGCAATAGTTTTAAATGTAATATACGTATTTAATTCATTTCCAATAATTTGGATCTTGACTGAAGGTGGACCTTCAAACTCAACTGATATTTTGCCAACTTATCTTTACAAAATGGCATTTCAATATGGTGAAATTGGTTTGGCAGCTGCTGTATCAATTATTATGTTAGCTCTATTATTAGCATTTACTGTTATTTATGCATACTTTGCAATGAAGGAGAAAAAATAATGAAAAATAATAAACTTAAAAAAACACTAATATGCTGGGCAGTTTTACTTCCTGTTATGTTTACTGTACTTTTTCCTTTTATTGTAACCTTATTTACAGCATTAAAACCAAGAAAAGAATTAACTCAAATTCCACCCTCATTTATACCAAGTGAATTTCAATGGGGTAACTTTTTAGAAGTTTGGAACAATACAAATATTGTTGATTCATTAATTAACTCACTCTTTATTTCAACCTTAGCAACCCTAATTGCTTTAGTAATAGCAGCACCAACGGCATACGCAATGACCAGATTTGAGTTTAAAGGTAAAGAGGCATATAGATTCTTTTTATTAGTAACTCAAATGTTATCACCAATTGTACTAGTACTTGGTTTATTTAGACTTATGGTTTATATTGGAGTTGTTGATTCTTTAAGCTTTTTATCTGTAATTTATGCAGCATTTAATATAGCATTTTGTGTTTGGATGTTACAAAGTTATTTTGAAACAATTCCTAAAGATTTAGAAGAGTCAGCATGGATTGAAGGAGCTAGTAGATTAAGATCTCTATTAACAATCTTTTTACCACTCGCTCTTCCAGCCGTTGTAATTGTTGCGATGTTTACATTTGTAAATTCATGGAATGAATTTATTATTGCATTCTCAACGCTAAGAGATTCTAGTTCATATACAATTCAATTAGGAATTATAGAAATGACTGGATATTACTCAATTAGATGGGATTATATTATGGTATCAGTAATAATTGCTACTATTCCGGTTGCAATACTTTTTGCGTGGTTACAAAAACACCTTATTGGTGGTTTAACTTCTGGTTCAGTGAAATAGAAAGGTAGAAAATGAGATTTAAAGATAAAGTTGTTGTAATAACTGGAGCTGCTGGTGAAATGGCACAAGAAATGACAAGACAAGTTATAAAAGAAGGTGGATTTGTTGTAGCACTTGGTGTAAGAGCTGAAACATTAGATCCTTTTTTAGAAGAATTAAAAAAAGAAAAGTTAACAAATTATAAAAGAGTAATAGCTAATATATCTTCTAAAGAAGATATTGAAGCTATTATAAATGACGTTATAAAAGAAAAAAATGCAATTGATATTTTAATTAATCATGTTGGAGTAACTCAGTGTGAATCACTTGAAACTACTTCAGTTGCCAATTGGGAAAAAGATATACAAATTAATATAAATGGAACATATTATATTACTAATGCATGTTTAAAACAGATGAAAAAACAGCTTGATGGGAATATTGTAACTATTGGTTCTGTAAATTCTGACAGAGCTGTTGGAAATCCTGCTTATAGTGCTTCAAAGGCTGCACTTGTTCAATATATGAATGCAATTGCAACTGAATATGGACAATACAATATTAGAGCTAATACGGTAAGCCCAGGAAGTGTTAGAACAAAAGCTTGGGATTTTAGAATCAAAAAAAATCCAGAAACTTTTGATAACTTATTAAAATGGTATCCACTAAAAAGAATTGCAACACCTACTTGTATTTCTAAAGCAACACTATTTTTGGCTTCAGAAGATGCTTTTTGTATTTCAGGAGTTAATTTAAGAGTTGATGCTGGACTAAGTGCTGGGGTTGCGCCTTTTGCAAAAGATATTACATCTGAAAGTTTTGGAGTTTAATTATGGGAACAATGGTATTAAAAGATATTAAAAAAAATTATGATGGAGTAGAAGTACTTCATGGTATTAATGTTGATATTAAAGATGGAGAATTTGTAGTTTTAATTGGCGAGTCTGGATGTGGTAAATCTACTTTATTAAGAATGATCTGTGGTTTAGAAGAAATTTCTTCTGGTGAACTTATTATTGATGGAAATGTTGCAAATGAAGTAAGTCCTCAGAAAAGAGATATGTCTATGGTATTTCAATCATATGCACTTTATCCGCATATGAGCGTTTATGATAATATTGCCTACGGTTTAAGAATATTAAAAATGCCAAAAGAAGAAATTGATAAAAAAGTTCAAGAAGCAGCAAAACTTTTAAACATTAGTGATTATCTTGATAGATTACCTAAAAATTTATCAGGGGGACAGAGGCAAAGAGTTTCTATGGGAAGAGCAATTGTAAGAAAACCTAAGTTCTTTTTATTTGATGAGCCATTATCAAATCTTGATGCAAAATTAAGAGTTGTAATGAGAAATGAAATTAAATCTTTACAAAAAAGATTAAAAACAACTACTGTTTATGTAACTCATGATCAAATTGAAGCTATGACTATGGCTGATAAAGTTGTATTAATGGAAAAAGGTTATGCTGTTCAAATTGGATCTCCTGAAGATTTATATGACAGACCAAACTCAATTTTTACAGCTACTTTTTTAGGTAGTCCTAATATATCTTTAATTAATGGAGTAATTCAAATTGAAGATAATTTGAAAGTTTTAAAAACTAAAGATAATTATACATTTCCTATACAACAGCTTGAGAAAACAAAAGTTGGAGATGAAGTTATTTTAGGAATTAGACCTAGAGATTTTCATTCAAGTCTTGTTCCAAATGAACATAAGGTAACAATAAATGTACATGAATATACAGGTGCAGAAAATGTAATTTATGGAAAAATTGGTGAGAATGAAGCAAATATTGCATTTTCAAGAAAAGAAAAATTTGTAAAAGACGAAGATTTATATGTAACATATGAGATTGAAAAAACACATATATTTGATGCAAAAACAAAAAAGATAATAAAATAAAGGAAAAAGATGAGATATGATATAAACCCATTTTCAAAAGATGATAAAGACAGATATAGTATTTGGGAAAAAGTAGTAAGAGTTGATATTGACGCATTTTTAGCACAAGATTGGTCTATGTGTGGAGATGATTTTGTTGAAGAGAACTTTATGGGAATAGATGCTAGAAAAAGCGCCAATCCTGATTCTTGGGCTCTTACTTATGATAGCTTAGAAACGTATAAAGAAGATTGGTTACAACAAGCAGCCGATTTTGCATCTTGCGAATATAAAGAAGATAAAAGAGAAACTTTATTTAATGCAACTACCTTAAGAGACATTGAGATCAAAGGTAAATCAGCTGTTTTACATAAAAAGTTTGATGGTTCTATTACAAAACTTGATGGAAGTGTAGAAGCAATTCTATGGCAAACACTTTACAAAATGAGAAAAATTAATAATGAGTGGAAAATTATTGGTTTTGTAGGATATATGCCAAACCCTATGGGCGCAAATACCATTACAATTGCAGATAAAAAACCTAGTTTTAGCGTACCTGCTGGGGCCTCTCAACATAAAACAGCAGGTCCTTATTCCCCTGTTTTAGAAGTAGAACCTTCAAAAATTGTGGTTATTTCAGGACAAGCACCTATTGATGTAGAAGGAAATGTAATAGGTACTACTATTGAAGAACAAACAGAATTTACAATAAATGCTTGTAAAAAACAATTAAATACAGCAGGTGTTGGATTAGAAGATGTCTTTAAAGTAAATGTTTGGCTGACCGATTTAGATGAGTGGCCAAGATTTAATAAAGTATATTCAAGCATGATGATTGAACCATTTCCTGTGCGAGCAGCTGTTCAAGCAGGATTATTATATACCTTTAAAGTAGAAATTGAAATGTGGGCGGTAAAAAAATGATTTGGAGACACTTAACCTCAAAAGAAATAGGCGCATTGGATAAAACTATTCCAGTTATTCTTCCAATTGGTGCAATTGAACAACATGGACCTCATTTAAATGTGGAAACAGATACTTTAATTGCAGAATATTTTTGTCTAGAATTGAATAAAAAAATAGAGCAAGAGGTATTGATTTTACCTCCTTTAGCTATTTGTTCCTCTGAGCATCATATGGAATTTCCTGGAACATTAAGTGTAAGTCATGAAACACTTATTGCTTATGTAAAAGATGTCCTTGGTTCTGTATCAAGAAATGGTTTTAAAAATATTATTATTTTTAATGGACATGGAGGCAATCAAGCTTGGGGTTCTGTTGTAGTTGAAAGTTTTGGAGTTAAAAACCCAGATTGTAATTTAGCAATAATGACTTGGTGGAAGATTGCATCAAAAGAACTTTTTGATATTACAGAAACAGGATTATTTGGAGTAGGACATGCTTGTGAATTTGAAACTTCTTTATTACAATATATTGAAGGAAATAATGTACGAGAGAATGAAATAGTAAATGGCCCTGTTACAACAACTTTTGAATGGGCAGCAGCTGATTTAATTAGAGGCTCACGTGCTATGTTAC
>CAJXWI010000139.1 GCA_913062735.1 uncultured Arcobacter sp. | reverse complement strand
TCCCTAATTGAAAATCGGAAAGGTCTAGGCTATAAAATTAACTTAGACTAAACCTTATACTAATCTTATGAATCACTTATACTAACCTTATTCTGCTTTGCTACACTTTTGAATAACTTTTAAAGGAGCAAGAATGAAGAAAAGAATTCTAATTGTTGGTGGTGGTACAGCTGGAACTATGACTGCAAATAACTTAGCTAAAAAACTAATGGATGAAATTAACAGGGATGAAGTAGAAATCTTAATGTTGTCTAACTCAAGTAAACATATTTATAGACCAGGGGCTATGTATGTTGCTTTTCATAAATCACATGGAAATGAATTTGTTAGAGATCAAAGATCCTTACTTATGCTAGAAATTGGATTTATTGTCGATGAAGTAGTAGAAATCAAAGCAGATCAAAATTGTGTTAATACAAAAAGTGGAAAAAAATATGAATATGACTACTTGGTTTTGGCAACTGGTTGTGAAGTTGCTCCAAATAGAATTCCTGGTTTAGAAGAAGGAGGCGATTGGTTTTACTCTTTAGAAGGTGCTAAAAAAATTGCAAAGAAATTTAAAGACATTAAAAAAGGGCGAGTCCTAATTACCGTTAATTTTCCAAAAAGTGACAATATCCCTCATCAATGTGGAATTGCTCCAGTAGAGACTACAATTATGTTACATGATTACCTTACAGAGAGAGGAGTAAGAGATGATATTGAAATTATATACACTTACCCTAAAAATGCTCAAAGTATGGTAGATGGCCTTTTCCTTCAAGCTCCAACTTCAAAAGTGTTGCCTACAATTTTTGATGGTATTAATGTTAAGTATAAAAAAAGTTTTACACTAAATAAGGTGGATGCAAAGAATAAAATTGCATATTCACAAGAAGGCGAAGAAATAAAATTTGATATTTTAATGGCTACTCCTCCTTTTATTGCAGCCAAAGTAATTAGAGATTCTGGTTTATCTATGGCAAAGGATGACGAGGGTTGGTTGCCAACAGATCAACATACTTTAAAAGTAATAGGACAAGAGAATATCTATACACTTGGAGATACAGTTGATTTAGCTGGTTCTAAAGCAGGTGGGACTATTCATAATCAAACAGACATTGTTGCTGATAATATTGCGGCTGAACTCAGATATGGTTATCCAACAGAATCTTATGATGGAAAAGTAATTGCCGTTGCTCAAATGGGCTTATCGTGTGGAATGCCTTTATGGTATGACTATGATGAAGATGTGCAACCAACGCCTTGTTCTAAATTAGGAAGTTTTGTAAGACTTGGTTTTAATAAAGGTTTATATTGGGCAGCAGCTCGTGGAATGGTATAGGAGATAATTATGAATGAAATAAAAATAGAAAAAAGTGCAGAAATGCAAAAAATTGAAGATCAAATGACAATGTTGGTACAAACAGGTAGATTTGAAAACTTGGTTGATTTATTAGCCGTTGTTTCTGATCAAATTGAAATGACAACAACACCTATGGTTGATAAAATGGTAAGCTCAATTGATAAAATGTCAAGTGCTTCTTTTATTACTGAAAATGCGGTAAGGTTTGCAAAACGAGAAAATGAAAAAAATGAAGTACCTTCATTATTTGGACTTTTAAAATTGATGAAAGATAAAGAAACACGAAAAGGTTTAGCATTTATGTTAAATTTAACAAAAGGTATAGGAAAACAAATATAAAAAAGACTCTTTTTTGTCTTTTTTATCTAAACTCTAACTCACATACTACTTGTGCATGGTCACTTTGTAAAATACTTCCATTTTGGTTGCTTTGCAAATGTGCATCATGTACTTCATAGGAAGATATTTTTGCCAAATGATTTTTATTATTGGCATTAAAATGTTTTGAAACAAAAATATAATCCAATACATTTCCTTTACTTTGATAATATGAGGTAGAAGGTCTTTTTATTTCTTTCTCTTCTGGATGAGGATTCGTAATTTTTGCTTCAAAATGATAATAGGCGTCATATAAGATATAAGCTGAGTTCTTTCTTTTAGAATGATAAGCTTTGTTGCTTAAGGCATCAATGCTTAAAGAGTACTCTTTATCGTTTAAATCGCACATCAAAACTACTGGTAAGTCTAAGGAGTCTTTAACATCTTCATAAAGTGCGGAGGCTTCTTTTAATCTTAATGCAAAAGAAGTTGAAAACCCTTCTTTTAATGATTTGTCTCTTTGCTCTTTTTTATATTCTAAACTTTCATCTTTTGTATAAATATATTCAAATTCATTGTCTCTATTGGATTTTAAATGGGCTACATAAACTAAGATATCTTGTGAAGATGTGAGTTCTATTTGTGCTTTAATTACTTTTCTTGAAAAGGTAAAACTCTTATCTTTTTGTTTTACTTCCTGTACTTTTTTTATTGGGTATTTTGAAGCCAAAGCAAGAGTAGTTGAAATAAAAGTTTTAGAGTTTTCATCTCTTGTTTTAGCTTTATCAACACAGACAAAATATTCAAATCCCAATTCTTTGCATAAGTTTTTTAAGGCCTCTTGGGAAAAGACTTCTTGAAAAGCAATAATATCACAGTTCATTCTTATAATTTGTTTTTTAATCCATGTGGTTTTTTCTTCCCATTTAGAAGGCGTGAATCTGTCTTTTCTTATATACCATGAATAGGGTGGTTCAACAAACTGAAATAAATTAAAAGTAGCAAGTCTTAGTTTCATTTAATCTCTTTGCTTTAAAAAATCTTGTTTTGAGTAAAACTTATAGTTTTGCTTTAGAAAAGTAAATTCTAAATATACAGCATGCAATAAAAGTCTAGTAGCCCCTGTAATTTCTAAACGTTCTTCATCAGACATTTCTCTGTTTAGAATATCATTACAAGCATTTTCATCTATTCCATATATAGGATCACCAATAATACGATGCCCAAGAAAGTCTAAATGCACTCTTATTTGATGCTGTCTTCCTGTTATTGGTATGGCTTGAACTAAGGTGGCATTGTTTTTATATCTAAGAGGTTGAATTAGGGTAGTGGAATCTTTTCCTTGTTTTCCTGCTTGCATTTTTAATTTTATGAAAGAAGAGGCATTTTGGATTTTAGCTGTGATTTCACATTCTTCTTTTATTTCTTTTTCAACCCATGCATAATACTTTTTTTTATATTTTTTATCCTCAAACATTTGTTTTAGCATCATCTCAGCATAAGGGTTTTTTGATATAAGAACTAAACCAGAAGTCTCTGCATCAATTCTATGTACTAAGTTAGCTTGTGTACCAAAATGGTATTGTATTTCATCTAAAAGAGTATATTCAGAACTAATAGAAGAGGGGTGTACTTTTAAGCCACTTGGTTTATCAAAAATTGCAAAATGAAAAGAATCAAAAAGAGGTTTAAGTCCTTTGCTTATGGCTTTAAAAATATAGACTTTTATGAAGCCATCTTTTATCACTTGTTTTTTACGTAAGCGATTGTTATTTTGGTCTAAAATCTTACCTTTTGCTAATAATGAAGTAGCAAAAGAAGATGAAAAATCAAGTTCTTTAATTAAATAATCTTCAATTAAACATTTTTCTTTGATTTCATATTGTTCTTGAATATAGGGCAAGTGTACTCTTTTGTTTTTTGTAATTATACCCTATATACATAAATGATTAACTTATCTCACGTAAACTAGAGATACAAAAGGACTAAGATGAAAAAAATTGGAATGATAGGTGGAATGTCTTGGGAATCTACTGCTTTATATTATAAAGAAATCAATGAAGCTATTAAAAAAGAATTAGGGGCCTTGCATTCTGCAAGAATAATTTTAAGTTCACTTGATTTTAATCTTATTGAAAAACTACAGCATGAAAACAAATGGAAGGAAATGGCAGATATTTTAAGTGAAGAAGCCTTGCTCTTGGAAAAAGCAAAAGCAGACTTTATTCTTATATGCACCAATACCATGCATAAACTAGCTCCAGAAATACAAAAAAACATAAACATTCCAATATTGCATATAGCAGATGCAACTGCACAAAAGTTACAAAAAAACAATATAAAAAAAGTACTTCTTTTAGGTACTAAATTTACTATGAGTGAAGACTTTTATAAACAAATACTTATTAATGATTATAAGATAGACGTAATAGTTCCTAAGAATGAAGAACAAGATATTATTCATCGTATTATTTATGAAGAATTGTGCCAAGGCATAATAAAAGAAAGCTCAAGAAAACAATACTTAAATATAATGAAGCAAATAAAAGAAGAACATGAGATAAATGATGTGATTTTAGGATGTACAGAAATCACTATGTTAATACAAGAAAAGCATACACAAATGGCATTATACGATACCACACAAATTCATGCATTAAAAGCAGTGCAGGAGTGCTTAAAGTAAAATCTTTATGTTATAATTGCGCATATAAAGAAATGAAAGTTTAAAAAATAAAGACTTTCAAAAGGATAGACCATCATATTATTTAAACAGTCAATACAAGAACAATTCAAAGATTTCTGTACACGGAACAAAGCCACTGATATGGAAAAAGCAATTGAGTATTTTGCTATTTTGGGAGGCTTAGATACAGATATTAATCTTGATAGACCGCTTCTTGAATTGATACAAAAACACATCTTAAAAGAATACAGATTTTTAAGAAACGATGTAAGTGTACTTACAAATGGGGATACTATATACCATACTATTCTAACGGGACTTGCCTTAGGGGATAGACGTACAAATTCAGCATTTAAGAGAGCAAAAGTATCTTTTGATAATGGAATTGATGATATTGATGCTTTGTGTGATTTAAACGTAGTAACCCTAGAGCGTTCACAAAAACATTTAACAAATCAATACAGAAGCGAAACAGTATCTGAAAAACTTCTTTTTAACGCGCCATTTTTACGCTTTTGGTTCGCATTTGTTTCTCCTATTTTTAAAGGAATCAAAGAAAAGAACTATGATGAGTTTTTCAAACGCTTTGAAAGTAGAAAAGATGAATATACCGCTTTAGTATTTGAACAACTTTCTCATGCATTTTTACAAACTATGATTGAAGATGATCCTATTAAACAAATAGGACGGTATTGGGATGATAACAATGATTTAGATATTATTGCTAAAACAAAATCGGGAAAAATAATTGCTGGTTCTTGTAAATTCTCATCTTCAAAAGTGAAAAAAACTCTGCTTACAAAACTAAAAGAAACATGTAAGAATATAGAAGTAGAAGCAGATATTTATGTATTATTCTCAAACAAAGGATATACGACTGAGCTTAAAAACATGAAAGGCCCTGAACTTAAGTTATATACCTCTAAGAGTTTAAAAGCCCTTATTCTTTAATGGATTTAATCTCCACTACATATTCCAATCTAAAAGATAAAGCTTTAGTAAAAAGTTTTATCGAAGAGCCAAATATTAAAAAATACATCTTAGGTATTAATAAACTGGGAAAATCAGTTCAAAAGTACGTGCAAGTAGATGGAATAATTGATGATTTTTCAAGAGTTCAAAAATCAAGAAAAAAAACCATCTTACAAATAGAGGACATAGAAATAGGCTCCTTAATATTATGTGCGGTTAATGGCTCCCCCTTAGAAGTAATCAACAAACTAAACGAACTTGGACATACTCACTTCAATTATCTTTCTTTTATAAAATACAGCGATTTTGACTTAGCCCAGCCTCCTTTTATAATGGACTTTGAAGAAGATTATAAAAACAATAAAAAACAGTATGAAAAAACCTATGCTTTATTAAAAGATGAAAAATCAAAAGAAGTCTTTGAAAAAGTAATCAACTTCAAAATATCTTTTGATTACAATTTTATGCAAGGTTTTACCAACAATCATGAAGAACAGTATTTTGATAAAGAACTTATTCCAAAGATTCCAAATATTAGCTTTGTAGATGGGGGTTCTTATGTAGGAGATACCCTTCCTCAAATTATAAAGAACTTTCCTACTTATAAAAAAATCTATTGTATTGAGCCTAATACCTTGCATCTTAATATTGCCAAAAGAGATTTTGGAAGTGTATCAAATATAGAGTTTATTAACTGTGGTTTAGGAAAAGAGAAGAGTGAAAATCTTGATGATAATGCTGATCAAAATAATTGTGCTCATGATTATCAAGCCTTGAATATTAATTCTTTGGATAATTTATTAAGTGATGAGGTAGATTTTATCAAACTTGATATTGAAGGTGCGGAACTTGATACTATTTTAGGTGCTAAAAATACTATTGTAAAAAACCATCCTATTTTAGCCATTTGTATTTATCATAAAGCAAGTGATTGGTATAAAATACCATCTTTAGTTTTAGAGATTGAACCTAAGTATGATGTCTATTTAAGACACTATATGGAAGGCATCTACGAAACAGTAATGTACTTCATCCCAATAAAAGTCATCTTTTAGAAAATCTCTGCGTTAAAGATAAAAATTCAATCAATCACAGACTATAGTCTGCTCAATCATGAATTTATATCTTTGCCTTGACCTTTCCTAAAATATTACTTTTTTAATCTCTGCGTTGAAACTTTAAATTTATTCAATCACAGACTACGTGTCTGCTCAATTATAAATTTAAAGCTTCGCCTTGATCTTCACAAAATATCAAGCTTTAGAAAAAAGTCATCTTTTAGAAAAGCTCACGCGTTAAAGATAAAAATTCAATCAATCACAGACTACAGTCTGCTCAATCATGAATTTGCATCTTTGCCTTGACCTTTCCTAAAATATGACTTTTTTAATCTCTGCGTTGACGCTTTAATCTTCACAAAATATTAATCAAAATACAATTTTATGCCTTTTATTTAAAAAGTTATAATAAACTCTACACCTTCATTTTCCGTGCTTGTGCATGAAATACTTCC
>CAJXWI010000138.1 GCA_913062735.1 uncultured Arcobacter sp. | reverse complement strand
TTAATAGTATTCGCACTCAAAGGGCAAAGTATAAATATATCTGCCCATTTTCCAATTGCGATATGATTATAAAGTGAGTTTTTATCCCAATCTTCATTGGTATCATCTAATATTTTTGCTTGGGAAATAGTTTCAAAACTTAAGGCTGAGACAAATTTTTGCGAGGCTTGGGTCATAATTACTTTTACATTTGCCCCCGCTTTTATATACAAGCGTATAAGCTCTAAGCTCTTGTAAACAGAAATTGATCCTGTAATTCCAATTAAAATATTCTTATTTTTTAACATACTAAGGCTTTACTTTATTAAAAAATTTATAAAAAAAGCCTTTAATATTTTTAGCTTTCGCTCTAGTAATCGCTAATTCACCCTCTTTTACATCAGAACTAATAGTACTTCCAGCTGCTACCATACAATTATCTTCTAAAGATATGGGTGCGATTAATTGAGTTGCTGAGCCTATAAAAACATTTTTACCAATACGTGTTTGATGTTTATTCATACCATCATAGTTACAAGTAATAGTTCCACATCCTATATTAGTACCTTCGTTGATTTCACAATCACCTAAGTAAGATAAGTGCCCTGCTTTAACCCCCGTAAGTTTCGCTTTTTTAGTTTCAACAAAATTTCCAATATGAGTAGCAATTAAAACAGATCCTGGTCTGATTCTAGCCATTGGTCCTGCATCAGAGTTTTCAAGTTTTGCATCTTCTACTACAGTATGTGCTTTAATATGAGAAGAAATAATACTAGTATTACCTAAAAGAGTAACCCCATTTTCAAGTATGCTCTCCCCTTTTATACTAACACTTTCTTCTATATAAATAGTATCACGCAAACGCATAATAACCCCAGCTTTTAAAAATTCATTTTTAATTCTATTTTGATGAATAACTTCTGCATCACATAAATCTAACTTTGAATTAACACCTTTAAAATTTTCTTCATTCACAAGAAGAGGTTTTAATATTTTTTCTTGTGAAATTGCTATCTCTACTAAATCCGTAATATAATATTCTTTTTGGGCATTGTTATTTGAAAGTTTAGGTAAGGCTTCTAATAAAAATGTTGTTTCAAAAAGGTAGATTCCTGCATTCGCTGTTTTTACAGCCAATTCTTCACTTGTAGCATCTTTTTGTTCTACAATTTTCGTGATTTTATCATTTTTCATAATCACACGTCCATAACCAGAAGCATCATTAAGCTCTAAAACACTCATAACAATACAAGCATCTAAATCAAATTTTTCTAATTCACTTGCTTGAATAAGAGGCATATCTCCATTTAAAACAAGTGTTTTTGAATACTTAGGAGTAATTCCTCGAACAGCTCCACCCGTACCTGGATAGTTTTTAACATCTTGGAGTACATATTTTATTTTTAAAGGAAAATATTCTTCCATGCATTTTTGTACTTTTTGTGCATTATGGTATAAAACAACAGTAATATCATCGCTTAATTTTAAGGCTTCTTTGATTGAATAATACAACATCTCTTTTCCAGATATTTTGTGTAAAACTTTTGGCAAAGAAGATTTCATTCTACTACCTGCACCTGCTGCTAAAATTATTATAGAAGTATTATTCATTCTTATTTTTGTCCTTAGATTAACGCGTTTTTAATTTCATTTTTAAGATTCTCAACAACTTGTTTCATTGCTTGTTGCATTTTTTCATCATTTAGATTTGTTTTAACTAAACGCTCTAAGCCCTCTTCTTTATCTTTAAAGTATTGAGCTATTTTTTTAGATTTTTTACTTTTGTTATACATTAAAACACCAGAGGCAATAAGGGCCACCACTAAGCGAGTATGTCCTAAAATAGCTGCATAATTTAAAAGAGAAAAACCAGCATTATCACTGATATCTAAATTTGCCCCAGCTGCTATTAAAAGCCTAGCAATTTTATAATTGCCTTTCCATTGCGTATGGTGTAAAGCAGTTCGCCCTTGTTTGTCTTTTATATTCAAGTCCGTTTTTTTGCTTAAAAGTTTTTCAACAACATCTATATCATCTGCAAGCACTGCTTTATGAAATACTGTTCTTCCATTTTTATCAGTAATATCCATTGTAATTCTAAACTTAAGAAAAAATACCAATTTCTCTAAAAAAAGTTCTTTTTTACGAACTTTTTCAATTAATAAGCCATCATCAACTAGAACAGATAAAGGAGTGTTTTTTTCATTATCTGTAATATTGGGATCAATGCCTGCATTAAAAAATAACTTTAAAAGCTCTAAGTTATTGAAAATAATAATATCAAATAAAATGGTTCTTCCATTTTTTCTTGGCCGATTAATTGCGGGACGGTAAATTAAAAAATGTTTTAAAAGCGCATAATAATCAGCCCCAGGATCAATACTTAAAAATCTTCTTGAACTTGGCTTTTTATTATTATCTTTTATTAAAATAACCTCAGCTAATTCATCTACAATTGTTTTTTCATTATTGTCTCTGTGGTCATAATCGGCATTATTTTCAATCAAATAATCAATCATTTTTTGATTATTTGGTCCTTTTAATACGGCATCAAAAAGCACTGTTTTCCCATCTTTATCAACAGCATTAATATTTGCACCCGCTTTTAATAAAAATTCAATAGCCTCATAGTTTTTAGCATCTACTTCTTTTTTTAATAAGGTTTTACCACTTTGAGTAATTCTGTTTACTGCTAAACCAGAATCAATTAAAAAACTAGTAAGAGTTAAATAGTCCCTCTCCTCATTTATATATTTGTACTTATTATCAAATTTTTTATCACCATCCGTCATTGTTTTTAAAACACTTAGTATTTTTAATATTTCATCTAAAATATTTTTCCCATGAATGTCTTTTTGGTTGAGTTTAATATTATGTTCAACTAAAGAGTGCATAATACCCATGTGAGAAGAGCCCATAACAATTGCGTTAAATAAAACATTTTGCCTGTTTATATCTAAGATATTTACATCAACACCATAGTCAATTAAATATTGGCAAATACTTGTATCTTCTTTAAAAACAGCATTAAAAAGAACACTTTGTCCTTCTTCATTTAAAACATTAATATTTTCAATATTGTTAAGAATTTCTTTAATAATATCTAAATTCCCACCCTCAACTGCATCAAAGAGCACTGTTTTTCCATAAGAATCTTTTATTTCTAAATTGGGATTGTATTTCATAAGAACTCGAAAAACGCGTGAATTACCTTCTAATGCAATATCTTGCATTAGCGTTCGTCCAGAAGAATTGTATTTATCTAAAGAAACACCTTGTTCTAAGATAAAACGAATCATCATATTATCTTCTTTTTCAATGGCTTCATCTAAAACAGTTTTTCCATACTTGTCTTCAAGGTTTATATCCATACCATTTTTTAAAAGGATTTTAATAGCAGCTATTTTTCCTTTTGATACAAAAGAAAATAAAATGGTTCTGCCTTTATTATCTTTTTGATGAATATCAATATTAGAAGCAATTAATTTGACAATTTTATCTTCATTCAATGTATCTTTTAACAGCTCTTTTTGTAATTGTTCAAAACCATCTGTCTTAAAAATGCCAAGCATTCTTTTCTTCCTTCTTATCTCATTTATTAAGTATTATATCTAAGTTTATTAAAACTTAGGACCAGATCCTTCTCTTCTTCTATGCCTTCTTCTTGGATTTAAGTCTAAACGTTTATAATCTTTATTCTTATTATTTACTCTATTTTTATTAAATTCTTCTTTTAAATTTGTATTTTGTAAAGACTTTTCTATAAACTGATTTAATACATTTCTTTGAAGTACTGCTTTAATGCCATCAGGAAATAATTCTGGCATTTTATGCCCTAACCATAAGTATAGAGATATTTTCTTAATTTCATCTTCAACCAATAATAAATCTTTTGTAGTTACTGCTTTTTTAGGAAGAGTAATAGAAGGTTTATAACGAGAAACCTTACTTTTAATTACTGTTGCTATATAAGTGCTGTAAGCTTGAAGAATTAAAGGTGATTTTGTAGTCATAGGAGCTTGTGCTAATAAATACTTAGCTTCAAGTTTTAAATTGAATTTTTCATCTACTATTTTTGCAGCACTTAACATAGAAGAAATATTAGCCGCTCTAAAAGGTCCAGAGAATTTCATATTTTTTGCAAAAAAACTAAGTACCTTTGTTAAGGATTGCGTTTGTAAATGCGAAGCCAGACTTTCTAATTGAGCATTGTTTATTTTTACATTAAAAGGAGGTTTGATTGTTTTAACAGGTTTTTTAAATTCTTCAGTAATATACTCAAGCGTATCTTTATAAGTTGCGCCTAAATAACCTACTTCATGTAAGCCATAACGTCCAGCCCTTCCAGCTAATTGTACAATTTCATTTACGAGTAAACCACGTTTTGAAATACCATCAAATTTTTTATGATTAGAGAATAAAATGGTTTTAATAGGAAGATTTAATCCCATAGCAATAGCATCGGTTGCTATTAAAATACTTGTTTCACCTTCTCTAAAACGTCTGGCTTCATCACGCCTTACTTCAGGAGAGAGATTTCCATAAATAACAGAAACCTTATGTTTTTTATTCAAACGTGATTTTAACTTTAATACTTCTGCTCTTGAAAAAGCAATAATAGCAGTTCCAGGTTCTAAAGAATTTAAGGAAGTATGTTTTGTCATTACTTCTAAAGGATTCTTCCTTTGAAATTTAACAATTTCTAAATCTTCTTCTAAATAAGCTGCAATTTTTTTAATGGCTTCTAATGCATTTACAGAACCTGTCATAATAATAGTTGATGCAGGACAACCAATAATTGCATTCACCCAAGCCCAACCTCTATCAATATCTGCTAACATTTGAACTTCATCAATAATGGCTGTATCTACATCCAAATCAAAATCCATCATTTCTATGGTTGAACATACATGAGCAGCATCTTCATTAAAAAGCTGTTCTTCTCCTGTAATTAAGGATACATCAATGTTATTTTTCTTTAAGTCTTCATACCCTTCAAGTGCTAATAAACGTAGTGGGGCTAAATAAAGACCTGAATTTGAAGCTTTAAGCTCAGTCATTGCAGCATAGGTTTTACCAGAATTTGTAGGACCTACAAAAAACTTTAGTTTTCTCTTCATGCTACGTGCGAGGGGGTATAATTCTTTTAAATCACAATTTAAAAGACTGTGTAATTGATCTTGCCATTTGTTTTTCATAAGCGTATTATATTGAATTGTATATAATAGAGTATTAAAACAATAAAAAGTTTATAAATTACATTTAAATATGTAAGCATTTGTAATAAAACAAGGGACAAAATGAATTGTGAGTATTTTTCTAAATGTGGGAGCTGTACCCTACATGATAAAAATTATGAAGAACAACTAGAATATAAAATAAATAGAGAAAAAGAGCGTTTTACTGATATTACTTCTTTAGAATTTGATATTGTAAAATCAAAAGAAGAAAACTTTAGAAACAGAGCAGAATTTAGATTCTGGAGAAACTTTGATGAAGGGGACGTACCTACTATTTCTTATGCAATGAATGATTATGACAGACGAGCCTTGGAAATCACAACATGTTCTATTGTATCAATGGACATTAAAAATCTTATGCCAAAACTTTTAGAGAAAATAGTAAACAGTGAAAAACTAAGATTCAAAATTTATGCCTGTGAGTTCTTAAATGCAACAACAGGAGATATGTTAGTTACATTAATTTATCACAAAAAACTAGATGAAGAATGGTTAGAACTTGCAAATGAGTTAGAGAAAGACTTAGGGATTAAAATAATTGGAAGAAGCAGAGGACAAAAAGTAATTGTTTCAAAAGACTATATTGAAGAAACACTTACTATTAATAATAAAGCATATCATTTTGAATACCAAGAAGGTGGATTTACCCAACCCAATGCAAAAGTAAATGAAAAAATGATTGAATGGGTTCTTGATAATGCAAGTACTAAAGGTGATTTGTGTGAGCTTTATTGTGGAGGAGGAAACTTCACCATTCCTTTTTCAAAAGTATTTGATAAAATAATAGCTACAGAAATTTCAAAAACATCTATTAAATCTGCAAAAAGAAACTGTGAGTTAAATGAAGTTTCTAATATTGATTTTGTAAGAATGAGTGCGGAAGATTTTGTAAAAGCCTTAGAATCAAAAAAAGAGTTTAGACGCTTAGAAGGTCTGGATGTAAATTCTTTTTCTAAAGAGAGTATTTTTGTAGATCCTCCACGTGCAGGACTAGATGATACAACAAGAGCCTTATGTAAAGAATATGAACAAATAATTTATGTATCTTGTAATCCTGAAACGCTTCACAGAGATTTAATTGCCTTAAAAGAAACGCATAACATTACAAACTTTGCATTGTTTGACCAATTTGCCTATACTAAGCATATTGAATCTGGCGTGATATTAGTAAAAAAATAATGTCCTCGCGTAAAACATTAAAACAAAAGAACAAATTTAAAGAAAGGAAAAGATATTTGGAAAATACACCAGCTTCAATACCAGAAGATATAATTAAAATACAAAAGAAGTTAGCTAGCTTTGAAAAAGGTTCACGAAACTATAAAAAGTATTCCAAAATCTTATCCAAGCATATTAAAAAACACTCTATGTTAAGACGTTTAAACTCTCATATAGATACTATTGAAAAAATGGATCAAATTAAAGATATCAAAACAGAAAAATAATTCACAATTTAATCTAACTTTAAGAATTGGTGTGTCATACTCTTTGTCTAAATTAGGTATTAATTAATACCGAAGAGTTTGAACTCTATGCTCAGTAAGATGAGAACGTTAGCGGATGTGAGAAACTTTTTTCACAATGTGTCATAATTAAAAGGATTTTATTATGAGAATTAATACTAACGTTGCTTCACTTGTAGCACAAGAAAATGCAGCAAACACACAATTTAAAA
>CAJXWI010000137.1 GCA_913062735.1 uncultured Arcobacter sp. | reverse complement strand
ATAAAGGTAAGGACTCTTTCATCGAAGTAATTGAGATAAATAGCTTTGAATTACTGAATACCTATTTTACTTTTAAAGATATAAGTAAAAAAGAAAATTTTGAGCTTAATCCCCAATCTTTTGACATAAAAGCTAAGAATTTAAGTACAGAAGAAAATCATGTAAATGAACTGCAATTTATGATATCTGACAAAGATACTCTTACCTTAGGTTTATCCTCTACCTTTACTATTACTCCTTTAAATTTTAAAGGAAATATTTCTCTAGAAAATGTAAATATTAAAAAAGTGATAAAATATCTAAATGAAGAAGCAAGGTTTAACATAAGTACTAATGACTTTGATGTAAATCTTAATTATAGGTATACGCTAGAAAATGAAATACAAAAAATAAAGCTTGACAAGGTACAACTAGATATTAAAGCGTTTGATTTTTCTGATGTCTCACAAAAAATATCTGTAAATAAAATAAAAAATCAAATTGATTATATTAATATTAATATTGATAAGAACAAAAAGATGAAGTATTCTTTAAGCAATAAAACTATGTTTTTTGAAAATATAAAGTATGAAGATTTAACTAAAAAACATAGTATAAACTTAGCAAGTATAAATGCCAAAGTGAAAAAGTTAGATGAGAATAAAAGTAAAAATGTCAACTTTGAACTTAAGCTTGAAAATGAGTATAAACAGAATGTAGACGTAAGGGGAAGTATTGTATTAGAACCATTAGAATTAGATATGAGTATTAATACTAAACATTTTAATTTAAAACCATATAACTCCTATATAAAAGAAAGTCTTAATGTGGATATTAACGCAGCATATTTAAGCAGTGAATTAAGATTAAATCTTATAAATGAAAAAAATACCAGTAAAATAAAACTAAATGGAAATGCAAGTCTTGATAAGTTAAGTATATTTAATAGCAAATTTAATCAAAAGCTTTTTAGCATACAAAATATAAATATAAACAAATTGGCGTATACAAATGATGCTTTAGAAATTAAAAGTATTATTATAAACAAACCCTCATTTAATGTAAGAATAAATAAAGATAAGAGTAATAATTATTCTGGGATTAGTAAAAATAAAGATGAAAAAAGTAAAAATAGTGAGACCAGTGAATTTACTTATTTAATACAAAGTATTACTATAAAAGAGGGAGAAACAAATTTTACAGATACTTCACTAAAAAATCCATATGAAATGAAAATGGATAAAATACAAAGTGAGGTAACAAACATATCCTCAAATAAAAAGGATGTAGCAAAAATAAAATTACAAGCTTTAATAGATGGGCTTAGTGATTTTAGGTTAAAGGGAAGTTTTATTAGCGCAGATGTAAAGCAAAAAACGGATATTGAAACAAAACTTTCTAATCTTGACTTAAGGCCCTTGTCATTATACGGTGTAAAATCTATAGGAAATGAAATAGATATTGGAAAATTGTTTTTAACGCAAGAACATAAAATTGAGAAATCAAAACTAACAAGTAAAAATGACATCATGATAAAAGATTTACAATTAGGAAAAGATGTAGAAAGTGAAACTGCTATAAATGCTCCTATCAAACTTGCAATCGCTTTACTTAAAGACCCAAATGGGGAACTAAGTTTATCTGTACCTATCCATGGAGATATAAATAATCCAAACTTTGATTTATCTAGTACCGTGGCTTCCATAGTAACAAAAACAATAGTAGGAATAATAAGCTCTCCTTTTAAAATTTTGGCTGCACTTATAGGTTCAACTAGTGATGACTTGTCAAAGGTAGAATTTGCTTATGGACAAAGTGTTATTGTGAAGAATCAAAAAATTAAACTGCTAAGTATTATAAAGGCTATGAAACAAAGACCAAATCTTAAGCTAAAAATAATTAATAAATCACAAAAAATTAAAGAAATGCAAGCGCTAAAAACAATTAAATTTGATCTTTCAATTAATAACAATCTTGTCTATCTAGATAATAAGATAACAAAAAGTGAACTGCTAAAAGAATTGTATATAAAAAAATATACAATAAAAGAATATGAAACTCTTGTTCTTAAATCAAAAGATGTATATCTTGATATGCAAAAAAAGTTAATTAGTGAGTTTAAAATAAAACAGAGTGAGTTTGACGCGCTTATGAATGCAAGAGCCTTAAATATAAAAGAATACTTACTTAAACATGGACTTTCATCTTCTCAAATTGAAGTTACAAAGTATGAAGAACTTAAAAATGAAGAAACAAATGACTTGGTTGTTATTGAGTTAGAAGTTTTTTAATTTAGAGTAAAATCTTTTTTTGTTTGCAGAGTATTTAAGGTTTAAAAAAGAAGCTGTTAATAATATTATATCAAAGGGTAAAAAACAAATTATTTTTTTGTTTTTTTACTTTTTTCTTGAATGTTTTTTTTATCCACATGTTCATAGGTATAAAAAAAACGTTTTTGATACACTTGTGAGTAGGGTTTAATTATAGCTTCTTGCATGTCTGCCATTTTATTAATTTTGACAACTTTTCCTACTTTTAATCCCTTGTAAAAAATATTATCCATTCCGGATGTTATTACTTCATCATTAATTTTAATATTAATCCAAATAGGAATATATTTTATTTTAAGATACTCTTTTTCATCTTCATTTTGGTGCACAATACCAGGGGCTTCATTTTCTCCAATATAAACAGCATAGTTTGATTTCTCATTACCATTTAATAAAGCCAAGCTTTTATTGTCGTGTTGGATAACAATACCAGCAGCATATTCATTATCTATTAATGCAAGAATTTTATCATTTGTTTTATTTTTATCTAACCAAACTTTTGTAAAATCATTGAATTTGACATAGGATAAAACTTTTACAAGTTCCATAGTAGGTGTTTGTTTTTTTATTTTTGAATCTTTTAATAATTGATGGTACTTTGTCTCGTTTATATTGTATAAATATTGAAAGTTTTTTAAAAGAAGATTTTCTTTCCTATATTCTTCCACTTTTGCACTTTGTTCAAAATATTCATCAATAAAATTAGAGCTTATTATTGCTTTTTCATAATAATAGTTTTTAAAAGAGTTTATAAAATTAAAGTTACGTATAATTTGCCTATCTATATCAAAGATATAAGATAGGCTAAGCAGAATAAAAAATAAAAAGAATACTATTTTATTCAATTTAATACTTTATTGATTTGAGATTATTTTTAATAATTGTGGTTCATCTAATACAGCAGATGTACCATAAGCTACAGCTAATAAAGGTTCATCTGCAACACGTACAGGAAGTTTAATAATATCAGCAATATATTTATCAAGACCTCTAATTAGTGCACCTCCACCTGTTAGTGTAACACCATTATCAACAACATCACCTGCTAAATCAGGTGGCATGTCCTCTAATACAGAGCGAATGGCAGATACTATCTCTCGTAAGGGCTCTTTAATAGCAGTTCTAACCCCTTCAGAACCCAGTTCAATTGTAGATAATAAACCAGAATTATCTCTACCTTTTACCTTGATTTTAAGTTCAGTATCTAGTTTAATTGCAGTACCTATTTCAATCTTGATATTTTCAGCAGTTCTTTCACCAATATACAGATTATAGTTTTGTCTAACATAATCAATAATAGCTTTATCGCATCTATCACCTGCTACTTTAATACTTTTAGATAATACAAGTCCACCTAAAGAAGTAACTCCTACTTCAGTAGTTCCTCCTCCAATATCAACAATTACATATCCAGAAGGATCAGACACAGGAATTCCAGCTCCAATAGCTGCTGCCATTGGTTCTTCAATTAAAAATACTTCTCGCGCACCCGCACTTAATGCAGATTCTTTTACGGCTTTTCTCTCAACTTGTGTAATTCCATAAGGAATACAAATGATGATTCTAGGTCGTATAAAAGATTTTCTTGCATGTGCTTTTTCGATGAAATATCTGATCATTCTCTCAGTCATTTCAAAATCTGCAATAACTCCATCTTTCATAGGTCTTACAGCTTGAATATTTAAAGGAGTTTTCCCTATCATTTGTTTCGCTTCTTGCCCAACTGCAAGAATCTTATCTGTACCATATCTGTCATGCTGAACAGCAACAACAGAAGGTTCATTAATAATGATTCCTTTTCCTTTGATAGAAACAATTGTATTTGCGGTACCTAAATCAATTGCCATATCACTTGAAAATAAACCAATAAACTTGTCTAGTATCATCTAATCTCTCCTTTAAGCTATGTTTGGTAATTTGTCGTCTAGTACGACTTCTTTTGTAATTGTAATTGTTTTACCTTTGTATTCTGGTAAATCAAACATGATATCTAACATAATTTCTTCTAAAATTGAACGTAAACCTCTGGCACCTGTTTTTCTATCAATTGCTTTTTTTGCTATTTCTTTTAATGCATCTTCTTCAAAATCAAGAATAACACCATCCATTGAAAACAGTTGTTGGTATTGTTTAATTAGTGCATTTTTAGGTTCCGTTAAAATATGAACCATATCATCTAAAGAGATTTCGTTTAAAGTAGCAATCATATGTAAACGTCCAATAAGTTCAGGTATTAAACCATATTTAACTAAATCATCTGCTTCTACTAAAGAAATAAGTTCTTCTTCATCATTTTTACTACTTAGACCTTGATTAAAACCTAAGGTATTTCCACCTTGTTTCTTTTTAATTAAGTCTTCTAAACCATCAAAAGCTCCACCACAAATAAATAAAATATTTGTAGTATCTACTTGAATGGCATCTTGTCCAGGATGTTTTCTTCCACCCTTTGGTGGGACATTTACAACACTACCTTCAATGATTTTCAACATTGCTTGTTGAACACCTTCTCCTGATACATCTCTTGTAATAGATCTGTTTTCACTCATTCTTGCAATTTTATCAATTTCATCAATAAAAATAATACCATTTTGAGCGCGTTCAACATCTCCATCCGCTGCTTGAAGTAAACGTGTAATTACATTTTCAACATCATCACCTACATACCCTGCTTCTGTTAAAGAAGTAGCATCAGCAATTGCTAAGGGAACATCTAAAAACTTTGAAATAGTTTGTGCTAAAAGTGTTTTACCAGAACCTGTAGGTCCAATTAATAAAACATTTGATTTATTAATTTCAACACCATCTTCAATTTCATCTTTTCTAAAAATTCTTTTATAGTGATTATATACTGCAACGGCTAAAACTTTTTTTGCTTTGTTTTGTCCAATAATATAATCATCCAAAATGCTTTTTAGCTCTTTTGGCGTTAATAATTTAATTTCTTCTTTTAGAACAGGAAGATTACCAGGGTTAGAAGAATCGTCTTTTGTATGATCCATTATTTCGTGAGCTGCACTTACGCAGGCTTGACAAATGCATGCTTTGTCTCCTGAAATTATTGGATTTTCATTGCTGTCGCTTGAGCCACAAAAATCACATTGAAGTTTGCTCATTAGTTTTCCTTTGTTTTTCTAGTAAATGGAATGCCTCTTTTTGTATTGGATACAAAAGTAGCTAATTCTTTTACATAAGAGTTGTTTGAATTTTGGATTAAGTTTTGTGCTGTTTCACTTAAAGGAAGACCTGACTCAAAAAGATCTTTATAGGCAAGTTTAATTGCATTAATATCTTCTCTTGAAAATTTTCGTCTTAAACCATTAAGATTGATACCACGTACATTTGCATGGTTCCCTTGCGCTAAACAAAAAGAAGGAATGTCCTGAGTAACAACAGAACCTCCTCCAATCATTACATGGCTTCCTAGTTTACAAAATTGATGTATGGGAGTAAGTCCACCTACAACAACATTGTTTTCAATTTCTACATGACCTGCTAGTGTTGCTACATTTGCAAATACACAATTGTTTTTTATAATTACATCATGAGCAACATGAACATAACCCATAAATAAATTGTTATTTCCAATTCTAGTAATAGAACCTCCACCAGAAGTTCCCGGATTAAAGAGGGTAAATTCTCTAATCTTATTGTCATTTCCAATAATTAGTTCTACTTTTTCACCTGAATATTTTAAATCCTGAGGTTCACTTCCTAGGGCAGCATGTGAATATATTTTATTGTTATCTCCAATACTGGTATGACCAGTTATTAAAGTATGAGAGGCAATTGTATTGTTATTGCCAATTTTTACGTCTTTTCCAATAATTGTGTAAGCCCCAATGGTGACATCATCACCTATGATTGCTCCATCTTCAATTATTGCAGTCTTATGTATATTGTTCATTTGTATTTATTTATCCATTATCATTGCTTTTAATTCAGCTTGTGCGACTAATTTGTCATCAACATATGCTTTTCCATCAAGAACAATTAAATTACCTCTTAATTTAAGAATAGCAATTTTATATACTAATTTATCCCCAGGTCTTACAGGAGCTCTAAATTTTGCTTTATCTATGCTCATAAAATAAATTACTTTATTTTCAAGTTCTTCTTTTGATAAATCATTGCTTTTAAGAGCTAAAATTCCACCTGCTTGTGCCATTCCTTCAAGAATCATAACACCTGGGTAAATTGGATGTCCTGGGAAATGACCTGTAAATGCAGGCTCAGAAATGGAAACATTTTTATAAGCTTCTATTGTTTGTGCTTTTTCCATTTTTGTTACTCTGTCTACTAATAAGAAGGGGTATCTGTGTGGTAATATGTCTTGTATTTCCATTATGTCTAACATTAATTTATCCTATTTTTTTCTTTAAACAATATTTTATCGAAAACTTTATTAGCTTTGGATAATTTCTTTTACTTTTATAGAGCTGCCATGTTGCAGATAGTCTCTTAAAATTTTTGACTTACTCAAAAATAATGATTTATCCATAGTTTTATAGTCATTAAATAAGGCTTGGGCTGTAACCTTTTCTTGTAAAAACTCACTGTGAATTTGGTCCTTGTTCATCTTATCAAAGAAAATATTGGCC
>CAJXWI010000136.1 GCA_913062735.1 uncultured Arcobacter sp. | reverse complement strand
TACACACATTACAATTCTCAATAATATCTGAGCCATATACTATTTTTTCAATATAATTATTCAATAGTAATTTTATTATCCTACTTATAATAGAATTAATTTTATTTTGAGTTGCATTATCTCTTATTTGTAAAAGTAATTCATTTACTTCATTATCTTTTATACATTGAATAAATATTACTTTTCGGATATTTAATCCAAATAATTTTTTTGCAAAAAAATTAATTTGAAATGATGAAACTATTAGTCTAACTTCATTATCTTTCTTGTTAATATTTTTATTAGATTCTAAGGGATTTACTATATTAACGGTTTCATTATATATTTTGTATTTCTTCACATTAGTAATAGCTACTTCATTTAATAAATAAGTGAATAGATAATTACTAAAATAGTTAGCTGCATCATTTCTTTTATAATTCAATTTATACCTTTAATATTTCTATGGACTAGTTAGTCCACAGAAAAGAATACACTGTTTGGACTAACTAGTCCATAGATAAGATGTATAAAAAAGCTATTTCTTTTAATTATTGTTACTTATCGTTACATTATTCTAGATATTTCAATTTAATGTACTATTATATTTTCAAATTAAATTATAAAACTTTCTTTTAATAAATTTTACCTACATTAATAGTATTGAAGTAATTTGATATTCTTAGTGCATTAGTATTGATATACCATTTTTAATAAATGTTGAGTATTTATCCAGTCAAGAAAAAAAATAGTCTTTACTTAACGTAAATGGTATATGTACAAATTTATCTACGACTAAACTTTAGCTGACATTTTCATTCTTGGAGTGGTAAGCTGATTAATCTACATTTTTCATTAATACGCAAATTAAAGAAATATTTTTTAATCTAATCTTTTAATCCATACTTTAATTAATTAGGAATAATATAAAAGTCAATATTCTTTTTTAAGGATTCAACGTGAATAATCTTACTATAAAAACTATACTTATGATCCTCTCATTTTTTGTTTCACTTGGTTTTTTAATAGTTGTTGTGATGGAAAACCGAGATATGAATGAACTTCATAAATTAAGTGTATTAGAAAAAGATATTAAAGATTTAAATATTGAAATGTTAACTCTTAGAAAACATGAAAAAGATTTCTTAGCAAGAAAAGATGTTATATATCTCGAAAAATTTAAAAAAACAATTGAAAATGTTGATATAACAGCCAAGGAGTTTAAAAATGAGCTTATTCATTTTGGACTGGATACCAAAGCAGCAGATAACTTTAATAAAATAATTCATGAATATAATACACTATTTCAAGAAGTAGTTAAATTACAACAAACCATTGGGTTAAACCAAACAGATGGCTTATATGGTAGTTTAAGAAGTAGCGTTCATAAAGTCCAAGAGTATGCAAAAAAATCAAATGATAAAAATCTCTTATCTCTTGTATATGAGTTAAGAAAACAAGAAAAAGACTTTATGTTAAGAGGTGATAAACAGTATCTTAATGAATTTAACACTCAGATTGAACAATTAAATGAAAATAATAAATACAACAATATATTAAATTTACTAACTTCCTATAAAAATGACTTTAATAAATTAGCAGAATTTGAAGAGAAAAAAGGTTTAAATAGTAACCTTGGATTGATGGGAAAAATGAGAAAAACCATCCATACCTCGGAGGAAACATTATCGAATATAACCAAAATTGTTGAGCAAAAAATTGAAAACAAAACAGCAGAAATTAAAATATTTGCAATTTCATTTAGTGCTATTATTGCTTTAGTTGTGATTTTTTTGCTGTTGTATGTAAGCAAAAATATATCAAGTGCAGTGAAATCTGGAGTTGATGTTGCCTTTAAAATTGGGGAAGGAAGTCAAGAAGAAGAAGTACTATTAACTGGCTCATCGGAGATGGTTGCTTTAGGTGAATCTTTAGAAAAAATGAAAAATAAAATGTATGGTGAAACTGCTTTGTTAATTAAAGAGGGAGAGAATTTAAACAAGGCCATAATAGATGCTTCATATGACAGTGTTATTTCAATATCAAGTGAAGGAGATATTCTTTCATATAACAAAACCACACAAGATATCTTTTTTTATAATCAAGATGAGTTACTTAATACAAACATCAATAGAATAATCAAATCATCAACGTTTCCTGATATTAATAGTTTTATTCAAGAACAGTCTGAAGATACAAACTTAAGAGGAGAAGAATTAATAGGAGTTAGAAAAGACAATTCAAACTATCCTATTTTCATGTCAATAAGTCAAACCAAAAATAAAGATGAAACACTATTTATTGCCTATATAAAAGATATTAGTGAACAAAAAAAATATGAAGAGGAACTTCAAGAAAAAAATTTAAACCTTAGAAGTCAAAACTGGCTCAAAGAAAAAATTTCTGCAGTTATGGGATTAACTCAAGGGGCAACAAACTTACGAGAGATGTCAAACAGTATTATTTCCCTGCTTTGTAAAACAATTGAAGCAGGACATGGAGCACTTTATATCACTGAAAATGAAAAAACTTTAGATCTCTATGGAAGTTTTGCTTTTCAAAAACGTAAAAATGTATCGGGAAAAATTGAAATCGGAGAGGGATTAGTGGGACAGTGTGCAAAAGAAGAAAAAGCTATTCTTTTAACAAAAGTACCCAGTGACTATATACAAATCAGTTCCTCACTAGGAGAAAAAGAACCTTTTAATATAACTGTCTTTCCCCTACTCTTTGAAAAAACACTAATTGGTGTAATAGAATTAGCCTCTTTTAAAGAGTTTACTTCACAACAATTAGAACTGCTTGAACAAGTAACCTTGAGTTTGGGTATAACAATAAATAATATTAACAATAATGCCAGAACTCAGCTTTTACTTGAAGAGACCCAAAGACAATCAGAAGAACTACAATCACAACAAGAAGAGTTGCAAGCAAGTAATGAAAATCTAGAAGAGCAAACCCAACAGTTACAAAACTCAGAAAGCATTCTAAAAGCACAAAGAGAAGAGTTAACCAACTCAAATGAACAGTTGGCAGAAAAGTCCAAATCTTTAGAATCTCAAAAAGCTCAAATTGAGCTTTCACGAAAAGATTTGGAAATTAAAACAGAGGATTTAGCACTGGCTAGTAAATATAAATCTGAGTTTTTAGCCAATATGTCCCATGAGTTAAGAACACCTTTAAATAGTTATCTACTTTTATCAAAAAGTCTTTTGGAAAATAAAAAAGGAAATCTAAATGAAGACCAATTAGAAGATATAAAAATTATCTATGAAGGTGGAGGAGAACTACTACATCTCATCAATGATATTATGGATTTGTCAAAAGTAGAAGCGGGTAAACTCAATACTCACATTGAAGATGTTGATCCAAAAACTGTTTGTGTGAATATTACGAATCTATTTAAAGTCAATGCTAAAAATAAAAACATACTCTTTAAAGCTTATTGTGAAGAGAATACTCCTTCTATTATTGAAACCGATGCTCAACGTTTAGAGCAAATCCTAAAAAACTTTCTCTCTAACTCTTTCAAGTTTACAACACTAGGCTCAATTGAGCTTAAAGTGCATCAACCTGATGAAACAATTGAATATATATCCAAAGTACTTCATCATAAAAACGTCTTGGCATTTTCAGTAATAGATACTGGAATTGGAATTTCAAAAGACAAACAAAAGGAAATTTTTGAAGCCTTTCAACAAGAAGATGGCTCTACTAGTAGAAAGTATGGAGGTACAGGACTAGGACTTGCTATTTCTAAAGAATTGGCAAAAAAATTAGGTGGTGAAATACATTTAGAAAGTACCAAAGATAAAGGTAGTATCTTCACCTTATATTTACCCGTAATTAACAATCAATCCTCAGGGGAAGAGGAAAGCGAAAAATCAGAAAAAATGAATAAGAAGACAAATGAAAAAGTAGAAAATCTAGAAGAAAATATAAAACCAAGTTGTGAAGAGAGTTTTATAAGCGATGATAGACAAAATATTAAAGAAGGTGAAAATACAATTTTAATCATTGATGATGATAAAGTATTTGCCAAAATTCTACTTAATATTGTAAGAAATCATGGATACAAAGCCCTAGTAGCAGGTGATGGTAAAAGTGGTTTGTATTTGGCTTTGGAGTATAATCCAAATGGTATTATTCTAGATTTGGGTTTACCAGATATGGATGGAAACAAAGTTTTAGAACAGTTAAAATTTCACAATACTACGAAAGATATCCCCGTACATATTATCTCCGGACGTGATGATGATCAAGATCTTCTACAAAGTGGTGCTATTAGTTATCTGCTCAAACCTGCTCGTAAAGTAGATATAGAACTAATTATATCCAAAATTGATAAGGCACAATACAGCGAAAACCTTAGCGCGTTAATAGTAGATAATGATTCTAAAAGTCAAAAAACAATAGAAAAACTCTTGAAGAATGAAAATATCCAAACTAAAAGTGTCAACAAGGGAAAACTATTAATCAAACAACTACATTCGGAAGTGTTTGATTTTGTAATACTCGATATTGATTTACCTGATATCTCGGGGTTTGAAGTTCTTGAAGAAATAACCAATGATGATACAGTTATTTTACCCCATATTATTATATATACAAAACAAGAGTTAAGTACCCAACAACGACATCAACTACAAAAATACTCGGCTACAGTGATTAGAAAAGACTCAGAAGCGACGGATAAACAGCTAGATGAAGCATTGTTATTTTTACAAAGTATGAATACAAAAAAGATTCCCGAGGATAAAAAAGATGCTAAAAAAACAGTTTATAGCTTAGGTGAAGAAAAATCTTTGTTGACAAAAAGGAAAATACTATTGGTGGATGATGATATGAGAAACACCTTTGCACTTTCAAAACATCTTCAAGAAACAGGTTTGATTGTCTATGAAGCTGACAATGGACAAACGGCCTTATCAAAACTTAGTGAGCAAAAAGGCATTGAACTTATTCTTATGGATATAATGATGCCTGTTATGGATGGATATGAAGCAATGAGAAGTATTAGAAAGATGGATGAATATAAAGATATTCCTATTATTGCTCTAACGGCTAAAGCTATGCCACAAGATAGAGTAAAGTGTATAGAAGCTGGTGCTAGTGATTATCTAACAAAACCTGTTAATTTTGAAAAACTCCTTTCCATGTTAAAAGTTTGGTTATTTAAAAAATGAGAAGTGAAAATTTAGATGAATTAGAGTTAGATCTTATTATTAATTCTATTTATAAACAATATGGCTATGATTTTAGAAACTATGCAAGGGCCAGTTTTAAAAGAAGAGTTGAATACTTTGTTACTTCTAATGGTTTTAAATATATTTCAGAACTAATTCCAAAACTTTTGTATGATACAACTTTTTTAAATCTCTTTCTAACTTCTATGTCCATATCTGTTACAGAGATGTTTAGAGATCCCTGGGTATTTAAAATCATACGTGAAGAAATTTTACCAACACTTAAAATATTTCCTCAAATAAATATTTGGCATGCAGGTTGCTCCACAGGAGAAGAAGTATATTCCCTAGCTATTATTTTAAAAGAAGAAGGCATTTTAGACTATTGTCAGATTTATGCAACGGATTTTAACAATCATTCTTTGGAAGTGGCAAAAGAAGGAATATATGATATCAATAAACTCAAAACTTATACCAAAAACTTTTTTGAAGCTGGAAGCAAAAACTCTTTGTCAGATTATTATCATGTGAAATATGGCAAGGCAAAGATTGATAGCACTTTGAAAAAGAATATTGTTTTTTCAACCCACAACCTAGTGACAGACAATGTTTTTGGAGAAATGAACATTATTATTTGTAGGAATGTACTTATATATTTTAATCAAAACTTACAAGAAAAAGTTTTAACATTATTTAGAGACAGTTTATCCTCAAAAGGATATTTAATTTTGGGAGAAAAAGAATCAATAGAATTTTCATCTGTATATAAAAGTTTTGATAAGTTTTCCAAAGATGTGAAAATCTATAGGATGAAATGATGAACAAATATGAAGCAATAGTTATTGGTGTTTCATTTGGTGGGATGCATGCATTATCAACTATTATTCCAAATTTACCCAAAGACTTTTCTATGCCTATTGTAATAGTGCAGCATCAAATGTCTGGTAAAGAAGAGATGTTACATACCATATTAGATAAATTATCTCAGATGGAAGTCCTTGAAGCAAAACAAAATGAAAAAATATGTGCAAAAACAGTTTACATTGCTCCTGGTGGATATCATTTATTAATAGAAACAAACAAAACCTTTTCTTTATCAGTCGATCTACCTGTAAATCACTCAATACCCTCAATTGATGTATTGTTTGATAGTGCAGCTCAAACCTATAAAAGTAATTTAATAGGTATTATTTTAACTGGGGCAAATAATGATGGAAGTCTCGGTTTGAAGAAAATAAGAGATTATGGAGGATTGGCTATTGTAGAAAACCCTAAAACAGCGCAAGTAAATATAATGCCGCAAAGCGCACTGGATATTGCAGGTGCTGATTTTGTTTTAACTTTAGATGAGATTAAAAAATACTTAGTGGAGAATGATTATGGAAAATAACATCATCCCATCATTATTAATCGTTGATGATAATGAAAAAAATCTTCAAGCAACAAAAAGAATATTGGGTGAATTAAATATCAATATCCATACTGTTCTTTCAGGGGAAGATGCTTTAAAAGCGATTATTAGTACAGAGTTTTTTTTAATTTTACTGGATGTTCAAATGCCAATGATGGATGGTTTTGAAACAGCTTCTATTATTCATGGAAATGACAACTATAAAGATATTCCTATCATATTTTTAACGGCGATTAAAAAAGATGAAGAATATATACGAACGGGATATGAAGAAGGTGCGGTTGATTATATGCTAAAACCTTTTAATGCTCACACTTTAATCAGCAAAACAAAAATATTTTTAGAT
>CAJXWI010000135.1 GCA_913062735.1 uncultured Arcobacter sp. | reverse complement strand
TATGATTGAACTATAAACCATGATTTAGATGACTTTACACCTTCAAATACGATATTATCACACTCTTCAAGACGTTTTTGTATTTCTTCATAATAAGAAGGATTACCAACATGAATCATTGGAAAAATCAAAAATTTAATTTTTTTATTTGGGCTTTCTAATTCGTAAAATGCTGATCGTAATCCAATAACACTACTTTCTAAAAATTGCATAGTTTCTCTTTTCTATTATTTGTATTCTTTAGGTTTACAACAATAATTACAGTTTCCGTACTCTTCACTTGTATTTTAATCCTCTATATTCTCATTCATATAAGAAGTTTCTACTTAAGATTTGTATTTTTTAGATGTATAACTAGTCTCCAAAAAAATATGATATTTAGAGATAATGTGAATAATGAAAGAAACCATTCATCAGAAATACTCACAGAGAAAAAGAGTTCTAACACCACAAGTGGAAGAATTACTAGAGTACTAGCCACTATAATCCTTATCATTAGTGGAAGGCTGATAGAAACTGTTTTATTTAGAAAATGCTTACCGGTGTTTCCGCCATTTGCATTAAAGGCTAAATTTAGACCAACTATTGTTACAAGAATTGTTCCAATAGCATCTGCCCAATAATGGGTTAGATTAGTTGGCGTATCTAACGCTAATAGATAAGAAAAAAGTAAGAGACTTACCGAGGTTACAAGATAATAGTTCTTAAAATTTTCCTGAGTAAGCGATTCTTCCCTTAAGTCAGCGACAAGATTGTTAATTTTCCAAAGATACATACATATATTCCTTTTAGTTTTTTAGCATTTATTCAAACTCTTTATTCTTATAATACTCATCGATATCAATAGTTTTTATATCACAAGTGGGACACATCCAATTTTTTATGATATCTTCTCCATATTATTTTGAACTTTCATCTAACCCTTATCTTATATTTTTTCTTGACAAAACTTGATAATCTTAAAATTAATATTCCCAATATTGAATAAATTAAAATATTATACAAATTATTAGATGTAATATCACCATTTAGAATATACACATCTACCTCCCAGAATCTAAAAATAGCCTTCATTGTAAAATAGCCACCAATGATTATTAAAACGACATATAAAGATATAGCTTTTATGGTGATTTTCATATCAATTAGATACTTTCTTATATGCGCGAAACTTTCTACAATTGTGTAAGCTATGATAGTTGCCATTGATAGTAAGCCTAAGTTAAGTACAAAAATCCCAATCTTAGTTCCAAGAAAGAAACTATCTCCCCAAGTATTGGTTTGGGTATCTAAGATATTAATTACACCAGTTGCAGAAAAATCAAGAAAAACCAACCCAAATATTGAAGCAATAATTATTACGGATAATTTCTCTTGTGTTATACCATACTTTTGTATCCTCAAATTGATATAGAATTGTTGACATTGTTTAGATTCTGACAAAGTACAATAGTAACTTCTTGCAATAATATAAAGATAAATAAAAAAACTTATAACAGCAACTAATAGCCCTGTTATGAGTTGTACCGTTGCAAAAGATTCTAATCCATAATATTTTGATTGCCGAATATTTAAAAGTAAGCCATTCATATCCATGAATAAATCTTGATTCCTCATATAAAAAGAGAATAATTCTTCTTCAAATACAAAAGAAATACTTGAACCTAAAAAAAACACCCCAATAAACAACAATCCAATTGTGTTACTTGTTAAAAAGTTATCTCTATTACTCATTTTCTTTTCTCCATATATAATCAACGGTTAATTAAGTATCCTATTCCCAGAACTTTGATGGTTCCATTGATATCTCCATTTTCGCTTGTTTTGTTAGTAATTACTTATCATTGCAAAAATGCATAAAAGTAACGCAAATGGTATAAAAATGAAATATGCAAAAATATAAGACCTTCTTTTTCTCTTACTTTTCCTAATGTCAATTTCAACAGAAAATAAAGTACTTAAAATCAAGGAAAGAGGTAAAAGTAAATTTCCGAAAATATATTCGAGTAACAAAATTCTTTTTTCATTAAGCATCAACAAACTACCTATCTCAGGCAGGAATAGTAGAAAAAGCATTACGAATAAGATTGGTCCCGCAACCCCTAAAAATATTTTTATCTGATATTTTATAATTTATTTCTCCATTTTAATTTCAATTTATATAGTCTCAGATTCTTTTTCGCCATTGGTATCCAAGCCATTTATATCGTAACCATTTATATCGTAACCGTTTTTGTTGTACCCATTTTTAAATCCATCAATGTCATAACCATCTTTATTTACCCCTAGTCTATTGAAACCTAATTTATTAAATCCCAACTTATTAAATCCAGCCATATCAAAACCTTTTTGATTAGATTTTATTTTGGTAATTTTATGTATTCCATTCTTATCAAATCCAGCCCGATTGAATCCATCTCGATCTATACCAGATTTGTTAAAACCACTTGCATTAAACCCATCAATATCATAACCCTTGATATCCATACCGCTCACGTTATAAAGTGTTTTTGTATCTAAATGTATTCCTTTTCTATGAAATCTTTCTCTGTTGTATCCATCCCTATTAAATCCAAATTGGTCATACCCCAAACCATTAAAACCATCTTCTTGAAATCCGTATTCATCACCTTTACGATTTGTGATTTTATGAAGTCCATATTTATTAAATTTTCGCACATTGTACCCATCCAAATCATATCCATCAGGGTCAAACTCATTTTGTGTTAATCTATGAATTCCCTCTTTATTAAAACCATTAACATCATACCCATTATTAGAATAAGTATTCTTCACTTGAAGACTAGT
Organism: uncultured Arcobacter sp.; assembly: GCA_913062735.1. The sequence goes on along the minus strand of CAJXWI010000135.1, from coordinate 4,118 downwards.
AATCAAATCTTTGACAAATAAATTAAACGTATTAAAAAGATATACTTTTTCATCAGATTCTGAAATCTCAATTAAAAAAGTGACATCATATCCATTTAATATATACTGAGTGAATGTAATATTATCTATTTGTGTCACTTCTAATTTTTTAATCGTTTTATTCATATGTTCAATGCCAAAATATTTTTGTCCGTATGAAGCACACTTTTTGTTATTTTTAACCTTCAAAATACTAAATTCCGGAATATCATTACTTCTTAATGTAAAATAATCATTTTCACATCCTCGATATAAAGTTCTATATTCATCTGAATATTCCTTGAATTTATCTTTCGGCATACTTATTGGTAATTCTTTTAAATACCCAGGAACATCAAGACTCTTAAAGCTCATGTATTTTAAAGAATCAAAATTGACTGTTCTATTATTTGCATGAATAGTTAAACGCTTACTTTTCTCGGAATAGTTTAACGTTTTATTTTTTGAATAATTACTATCTAAAGAGTTATTTGAACATCCTATAAAAAATGTAATTACACAAAAAAGTAGTATTCTCGTTTTATTATTCATATCTTCTCCACATTGTTTTGAACTTTAATTACTCTAGTATCAGCGGTTAAGTCATGCAGACATCTTCTTTCTTTTCCAAATATCAATAACATATCAATAACATTAAACACTTTTCCTATTAAAGGAACATAACCAGGTATAAAAATAAAACAATATCTATTAATCAGTTGTTTTCTAGAAGCAATAGAGTTATCTATATTTACAATCCTAATTCCCAGTATCTTTTTACCTAAGGTTTGTCCTTGTTCAAGTAGTAGCTTATAGTTGATGGCAAAAAATATAAATAAAGTTCCTATACCTATAAGTAAAGTATAAAAGAAGGTATGTTCTTTACCTTGTGCCAAAGTATCAAACCCACCTGTGAAATACATAATTGCCGATGAAATTAACGTTATAAGAAGTGCATCTATTAGAGTAGATATAAATCTTTTAAATCTTGAAGCAAGTTCAATTTCACTTTTTGTGTCCTCTTCTATAATCTCAACAGCATCTACTTGTGTATTTGTGTCCATATCATTTCCTTAATCAATTTTATTTTTTTTAACCATTGAGTATTTAACTTTAAGCATATAAGAAAATACAACTGCACATGCACCAAAAAACAACGTACCACCTAGACCCATTAAAAAATCTTCTTGTGGGCTATTTCCAACTGCTATTAAAATACCCATGAGTACAAATAATAGAGATACAATAAGAAAAGCCCACAAGAAGCCAATACTATACATTGAAGCTTGTATTTTCATTGTTTCTTTACGAGTAATTTTTTCCTCACTGTATTCACAATTTTTTATATGTTTGTGTATTTGATAATAAAACCATAGCATACTTACTCCCGCTAAAGCCAGTAAATATATAAAGTCAAGAATCTGAAGAATACCCAGAATTATAGTTGTGAAAAATATAATTTTGAGATATTGTTTAGTTAAACTACGTATACTTTCTTCCATTTTAGTATCAGTTATAATTCGACCTCTTCCTCTATTCCCAAAAGGAAAATATATTGTTCGACCTGTCGTATCTTTTTTAAAAGATACACTAACCATACCATCAAGATATTTTGAAAAGAACCCATTTTTTTTATTTTTGATTACTTCTTGTTCTTTATCATAATTTAATTGTTCAATCTCAACATCATCATTCGATTTTTTGTGAATTTTAAAAGAATACAATCTTTTAATACTATAACCAGTAACGGCAATGAACAAAAATAAAAAAACTATTGATTCTGAAATTGGTGCGTTGAAATCGTTTTGTAAATCAACTAAAATTCCAACTCCTACTATAATAAATAAAAGTAAAAATAAAAAGATGATTCCAATATAAATTTTTTTAATAATCTTATGTTTCAAGTACTTTACATAGTCTATACAAAAGAAAGTAAACATTGAGATAGAAAAAATGTTCATAAAAGTATATGTAGGTCTTGGTATAAATTGAGACACATGATACATGATTGAAAATCCAGTAAAAACAATAAGAGAAAGAATAAATAGTATTAAAATAGTTGTGTGTTTAAAAGTATTGTGATTGCATTTAACATATGAAAACAATGATGACAATATTAGGATGGAACTACTTAATATCATTGTACTTTCAAGTCTGTGTACGTAAGCATAAGGGTCATCAACATAAATATACATAAAAATACCTAGCCCATATATAGAAAAAACTACGATAGTAATGGCATTCCACCATTTAAAAGAATTACCCAAATATGGTTTTTGTATTTTTGTGAGAATTAAATTTATGAGTGAGAGAGATATAAATACTATAGAAATAATCGAAATACTATTACTATTTGGTTCATTGCTCAAAACTCTACTAGATGCAAATATTGTAATCCAAAATAAAATCATTTGGACAATTAAAATTTTATTATTTTTTATAATATAGTCTCCTAAACTCGATTGGTTTTAAAAGATTATATTCAATTAATTATATAAAGTTACTTACTATTTACTTTGTTATTAAGATTAATTTTAAAAAAATTATCACATTCTTGTGACATTATTTCAAATAAACAAAACGGATAAAAATAATCAGAGTCAGCAACTTTTCAAATATCTAAAAAACACTATTTTAATAAAATTATTTGCTATAATTTCTAATGGATTCCATATTTAATAAAAATAAAATATACAATGACCTTATTTCATTAAGCACAAAACATAATGACATAAACAACGTAATCAACGAGTTTGTCAATATTAATACCGAAGATATTAATGATATAGTTGATAGAGAATCTATTAAAGAGTTTATTTTAGACCAATATTATATCTATAACTCTGCTTACTCTCCAAAAGATATAAAAGAAAGAAGAAGCATATTTGACAATATGTTTGTGAAGGAAGAGAAAGAATCTTTTTCAGATATATATGAACTTTTATTTGAGCTTACTAAGTACGATAAAATTGTTATTATTAACAATAGTCGATATTTTACAAAAGTTATGACTATGATTTGTCTTTTATACTCACACAAAGAGAAGCTAGAACTTCTATATAAATTAGAGGAAGAAGAATCACATTTAGATAAAGGCATGGCTTTACTAAAAAATCCCCATAGAGATAAAACTGTCCAAAGCCGAATTAATACTGTTAAAGATAGTCAAAAGATTTGTTCGAATCAATCGAATAATACTCTTTTAAATGTAATGAATGAATACAAAATCAAGCCTCAAGAGACTGATTATATGTTGTATCAACTTATAAATGCAAGACGCCATTTCAAATTAGATGAAAAGAAATTAGAAGTCTTTTTCAATTGTAGGAATTATTTTAATGCCGCACAATTAATTGAAGATTTTCATATTGTAGAAAGTGCAAGATTATACTCATTTGTACTGTTTAGAGGAAATAACCTTTTAAACCAAATGCTAGATATAACCAAAACTCCAAATAATACGAGACTTGCAGATATAGTTAACTCAATAATGACTTTATTCTTTGAAGATTTTAATCATAAACTAACATACAAACATATAAAAAAGAATATTCAATCAAAATCAACTTTTTTTGATTTAGAATTACTTGAATATCGAACCCCTAAAACACATAAGTCACATCCTGTTTTTAACGATTAGTAAAATTCTTTATCAATCTGATACTAAAACGTACTACCCTAAAAAATCTAAATATGTAAAACTTCCATTATCAATTTGATTTAAACAAGTCATATAACGTTACATAACAACGCAGATATGCGTTACCCATTTATTTAGGACTTATAATCCAAAAGGTAAAACCCATGTTAAAAATATCAGGAACACTACTAAATATAGTAGATAAAAGTGAGTTTAAAAAAGAGGATGGAACAATGGTTCCCAGTAAGGCAAAAGTTCAGATTCTCTCTGAAAATATCAGAAAAGATGGTAATAGAATCAAGATATTAAATACCATCTCCATTCCTGATGAAAAGATAGGTCAATATAAAGACAAAATCTCAAAAGAAGTATCTGTTGATGTAGGAATCATCTCAAAAGAGTATAGCTTCTACGGTATCTAAAACTTAGCCGCTTTTTGGACTTATCAAAAATCTAATTT
>CAJXWI010000134.1 GCA_913062735.1 uncultured Arcobacter sp. | reverse complement strand
TTGCATCTGGCATAATTACCATATGGTTTTTAGCTCCAACTAAAGCTTGCGCTCTTTTTAAATTAGCCGTTGCACGTGAGTAAATATATCCACCAACTGCTGGACTTCCTACAAAAGAATATGAACGCACTAAATCATGATCTAAGAGCATATCTACTTGATCTTTTTGCCCATGAACGACTTGTAAAATATCTTTAGGAGCGCCTGCTTCATATAAAAGTTCTGCTAATCTTAATGCAGTATTTGGAACCATTTCTGAGGGTTTTAAAATAAATGCATTTCCCGCAACTATGGATAAGGGAAACATCCATAAAGGAATCATTCCTGGAAAATTAAAAGGTGTAATTCCAGCACATACTCCAATAGCTTGTTTATAAGAATAAGTATTTACTTTATTCGCAACATTCTCAATGGTTTCTCCCATTAACAAAGTAGGCGCAGAACAAGCAAACTCAATAACTTCATATCCTCTTACTAAGTCTCCTTTTGCATCATCAAATGTTTTTCCTGATTCTTCACAAAGAATAGTAGCTAGTTCTTCCATATTGTCTTTTACTAAGGCTTGGTATTTAAGCATTACTCTTGTTCGTGTCATTACGGGAGTAAATCTCCATAATAAATAAGCCTGATGTGCTTTTTTAACAGCATCATCTATTTCACTCTCTAACATACAAGGAACTTTTCCAATAACCTCATTGTTTAAAGGCGATACCATATCTACATAATTATTTGTTTTACTTTCAACTAACTCACCGCTAATTAAAGCTTTTATTATTTTACTCATTTTTTCTCCTATAAATTTATAATTTCTTTTACTGCTATTTGTGAATTTATTTTTGGGAATAATTCAAAACCAATGGGTATATCTGTATACAATTCTCTTAATATTTTCGAGACATTTGAAAAATTAATTTCACCTGTTCCAGGTTCTTTTCGTCCTGGTGCGTCTGCTATATGAATGTATGCAATTTCGTTTTTGTACTGTTTTAATGTAGAAATAATATTGCCTTCATTAATTTGCATATGATACATATCGTATAAAACTTTTATAAAATCACAAGACACTTCTTTTATAATATGAGCTGTATCTTTTGTATATTTTAAAGCATTTCCTTTGTGATCACAATGGATATTTAGCGCTTCTAATACCAAACAAATTTCACTTTTTTTTGCCTCATCTTTTAAGATGTTTAATGTTTCTATCATTGCGTTTGTTTTTTCTTTTTCACTTAAGTCTTTGTAGTGATTAATAACCACACCTTCTTCTCCTAAGGCATTTGAGTGAATTACTATATTTTTACAGGACAAAAATTTTGCTACTTTTAGTGCTTCTTTGATATCTTTTATATAAACATCTTGTTTTTTTATATCAATAAGTGAATATCTATAATCTCCCGTAAAACTAGCAAGCTCTAAAGAATATTTTTCTAATAAGCTTTTTATTTTTGCAATATCTTTATCATGGTGTGTCCAAAATTCAACATATTTAAAACCATATTTATAAGCAAGAGAAAAACGATCATAAAAATCAACTTCTGTAAATATTGTTTCTAGACATATAGATTTTTTCATTTTTTTCCTTTATCTTACTTCTGATAATTTAACAGGTCTGTTTTCTAGATAAGACTTCATTGCAGCTTTTGCAGCATATAAAGCTTGTAAAGAATCATTACAACCCGTTAATGGTTCTTTGTCTTCATTAATACACGCAATGAAATGTTCTGTTTCTTTTATATAGGCGTGTTTATAACGTTCTAAAATTAAGTATTGAGGTTTTTCTTCAATAACACCATACCCTGTATATATTTTTGCTTTACTTTGTAATTCATTTGAGGTGGTAACCATTCCTAAAGACCCATGTACTTCGATTCTTTGATCATAACCATAGGTTGCTCTTCTTGAATTGTCAATCATGCACAAGGTTCCGTTTGCCAAGCGTAAAGTAAGTGTAGCTGTATCGATATCATCGAATTGTTTAATGTTTTCATCAATTAATACTGCACCCATGGCATAAACTTCTACAATTTCAGATTTGCTTAAATAACGTATCATGTCAAAGTCGTCCACTGTCATATCAAAGAACAGCCCTCCTGAGTTTTTTAAATATTCCATAGATGGAAAATCAGGATCTCTTGAAGTTATTTTAAATACTTGGGGTTCCCCAATTTTTCCTTTTAAAACAGCATCTCGTACAGAATTAAAATTATTATCAAAACGTTTATTTAGACCCACAATAAATTTAGCTTCGCTTGTCTCTAAAACACTCATTAATTCTTTAATATTTTCCACACTTTTCGATAAATTTTCTTCACAAAAAGTGTGTTTATTGGCTTTAATACAATCAATTGATATTCTGGTTAAATCATCAATATGTGTACATACATATATAATATCAAGCAAAGGATCTTTTAACATTTCTTTATAATCAGTGTATTTATCTCTTATTCCGTATTTTTTAATAAGTGTTTTTGCATCTTGATTAAATTCTAAATCACATACTGCTTTTACTTTTGCAGAGGGTACATGTTCAGAGATAAGTTGTAAATGTTCTTGTCCCATTCGTCCAAGCCCAACTATACCTATTTTATAAATTTTCATGAAAATCCTTTTTAGTCTTATTATATATAGGAGAGGCAAAATGCTTACTTATACTTTAGGTTATTTATTTAAAAAGAGTAAATACCTCTACACATATAAAACTAAGAAAACTATAAACTATTTTTAACAAAATGTATAGAGTTTTTTATAATTTGATTGAAAATAGCCGATATGTGTTACATAAGTACTCATTATATACATTATTAATATTTTTTAAACAAAAAAATAATTAATGATAAATTAATGTTACGATTATACTCATAATCGTAACTTTTTAATCAAATTATAAAAAACTATGTACATTTTGTTGAAAATTACATAAACTTGATTATGTTGAAAAACAAATTAAAGGAGTCGACTATGTTAAAGAAAGTTATATGTGGATTGTTATGTGCATCTAGTTTAATTCTTGCAAAAGATATTAATATTGCTGTTGTTACTCATGGTGCAGATACGGATGGGTTCTGGTCTGTTGTTAAAAATGGTGTAAATAGTGCAACTAAAGATATGGGTGTTAATGTAAATTATAGAAACCCAGCATCTGGAGATTTAACTGAAATGTCAAGATTAATTGCATCAGCAGTTGCAAAAAGACCTGATGGACTAGTTGTTACAATTCCTGATTCAAATGCTTTAGGCGGAGCTATTAAAAAAGCAATTAAATTAGGAATCCCAGTTATTACCATTAATTCAGGTGGTGCTTATGGTAAAGAGATTGGTGCATTAATGCATATTGGACAATCTGAATACGATGCAGGATTACAAGCGGGAAAGAGAGCTAAGAAAGCGGGTGTTAAAACATTTATTTGTATTAATCAAGAAATTACTAATATTTCTTTAGAGCAAAGATGTCAAGGTTTTGCGGATGCATTGGGCGTTAAAAATAATATGTTAGATGTTGGAGTTGATCCTGCTGAAATTGAGAGAAAAGTTAAACCAAGATTAAAAGATTACGATGCAGTTTTAGCTTTAGGGCCAGTTGCTACTTCTCCTACTATGAGAGCAGTTAAAAAAGCAAGATTAGGTAGACATATATACTTTGTTACGTTTGATTTAAGTAAAGATATTATTAAAGGAATTAAATCTGGCGTAATTGATTTTGCAATTGACCAACAACAATACCTTCAAGGGTATATGCCAATTGTTGTATTAACTCAAATGGCTAAATATGGGGTATTACAAAGTGGAGATATTAACTCAGGGCCAGGATATGTTACGAAAGAAAATGTTTCTAATGTTGAAAAGTACGCGGGTAAATACAGATAAATATAATAAAAAAACTTGGGCTTAGCCCTGGTTTTATAAAAGGATAAAGAATGGCTGATGAGCGATTAGGAAGTGAAAGTTTATATTCTAGAGTATTAAAAAAACCAGAATTTACTTCAGTAGTAGGAGTAATAGGTGTATTTTTAGTATTTTTTATGATTGCAGAAGATGCAATGTTTACATTAGAAGGTGTTTTGTCATGGACAGAGCAAGCAGCACTAATTGGAATAATTGCGGTTGGGGCTTGTTTATTAATGATAGGTGGAGAGTTTGACTTATCTGTAGGTTCTATGATTGGATTTTCTGGAATTATAATGGCAATTATGACAGTAGAGTATGGAGTTCCTGCTTGGATTTCTATTATTACTGCGTTTATTGTTGCGTGTGGAATAGGATTTTTGAATGGTTATATTGTAGTTAAAACAAAATTACCATCGTTTATTGTTACCTTAGCTTCTTTGTTTATTTTAAGAGGCTTAACGGTTGCAATCTCAAGATTATTAACAGACCAAACCTTAGTTGGGGGTGTTAAAGAAGCGTCCGAAGGTGATTGGTTAGCATCTTTATTTGGAGGAGAAGCATTTACAGGACTTTTTACTTATTTAGCAGAGATTGGAATGATTGCTACTTTTGATGATGGCACTCCTGTTGTTACGGGTATAAAAATGTTATTGGTATGGTGGGTTGGTCTTACTATTATAGGTGTGGTCATTTTACGATTAACTAAATATGGAAACTGGATTTATGCAACAGGTGGAGATGAGCAAGCCTCAAAGAATATGGGAGTTCCTACTGATAAAGTAAAAATCATGTTGTTTATGGCAACAGCTGTTTGTGCTACTATTTTTGCGGCCTGCCAAGTATTTGATTATGGATCAGCAGATGCACAAAGAGGTTTGTTAAAAGAATTTGAAGCCATTATTGCGGTTGTTATGGGTGGCGCATTATTAACAGGTGGATATGGAACGGTTATTGGTGCATCATTGGGTGCTTTAATCTTTGGAATTGTAAATATTGGTATTTCTTATACTGCTATTGACAGTGATTGGTTTAGAGTATTTTTAGGAATGATGTTATTGGGAGCTGTTATGTTAAGTAATAGTGTTAGAAAAAAGATTATGAGAAGTTAATGATGAAACAGCCAATTATACAAATTAAAGATGTTAAAAAACATTTTGGAAATATTATTGCTTTAAATGGAATCTCAATGGATCTTTATCCTGGAGAAGTAATGTGTTTATTAGGTGACAATGGTGCAGGTAAATCTACTTTAATTAAAACATTAGCTGGTGTTCATCCTAAAACATCAGGAGAATATAAAGTAGATGGAAAAGATATAGTTGATCCAAGTCCTGAAAAACTTTTAAACGCAGGAATTGCTACTGTTTACCAAGATTTATCAACAATTCCTTTAATGTCTATTTCAAGAAACTTTTTTCTTGGACGAGAAGATGTTATTGAAAAAAGATGGGGACCTTTAAAAGTATTGGATTTTAAAAAAGCAGACAAAATTGCTTTTGATGCCATGAAAGAAATCGGTATTAATATTAGAGAAGCTTCTCAAGCTGTTGGAACACTTTCAGGAGGTGAGAGGCAGTGTTTAGCTATTGCAAAAGCTGTTTATTTTGGAGCCAAAGTACTTATTTTAGATGAACCTACATCTGCATTAGGTGTGGCTCAATCTTCTATGGTTTTAAAATATATTTTACAAGCCAAAGCTAAGGGCCTAGCAGTAATTTTTATTACTCATAATGTATATCATGCTTTTGCTGTTGGTGACAGATTTACTATTTTAAACAGAGGGCAAACCTTTGGTACCTATGATAAAGCTGGCGTTACTGTACAAGAACTGCAAGAAAAAATGGCAGGTGGAAAAGTAATACAAGATTTAAGTGAACAGCTAGGTGCTGACTCTAAAAACTTATAAGAAAAAGGAGAAGTATGGAAACTATTACATTAACGGTTGGACAAGCGATTATCAAATTCTTAAACAATCAATACATACAAACAGATGATAAGGTTCAAAAGTACATAAATGGTACTTTTGGAATCTTTGGACATGGAAACGTAACGTGTATTGCAGAAGCTTTATATGACATAAAAGAGGAATTTCCTACATACAGAGGACAAAATGAGCAATCAATGGCACTAGCTGCCATTGCGTATGCAAGAGCAAAAAACAGAGAACAGATTATGCTCGTAACTACTTCGGTTGGCCCAGGGGCTACGAATATGATTACAGCTGCTGGTGTTGCTTATACGAATTCTTTGCCTTTATTGATGTTAAGTGGAGATGTATTTGATAATAGATTAAGCCACCCCGTACTTCAACAAATTGAAAATGAAAGAGATTCAACGTCAAGTGCTAGTGATTGTTTTAAACCTATTACTAAGTACTGGGATAGAATCACTAACCCAGCTCAACTAATGCAGTCTTTGCCTCAGGCAATAGCAATGATGTTAGATCCACGTACCTGTGGTCCTGCCTATATCTCTGTATGTCAAGATACACAAAGTATGTCTTATGACTATCCTGTGTCTTTTTTTGAGAAAAAAGTACATAAACTAGTAAGAAGTAGAGCTGCAAGAGAAGAAATAAAAGAAGCCGTAAAAACTATAAAAGGGGCTAAAAACCCAGTTATTATTGCAGGTGGGGGAGTATTGTTATCAAAAGCAAGCAAGGCCTTAAATGATTTTGCCATCCAATGCCAAATTCCTTATGGAACAACGGTATCTGCAAAAACAGCTTTTTTAGCAAAGGAAGAATTAAATATAGGCCCTGTTGGTGTTCCAGGAACAAAAGCAATTAATGCTTTAATTAACGAGGCCGATGTTATTATTAATATAGGTACACGTTTACAAGATTTTACAACTGGTTCTTGGTCCATATTTAAAAATGATGCTGTAAAGTTTGTTTCTATAAATGCTTCAAGATTTGATGCAGTTAAACATAGAAGTATCTCAGTAGTAGGAGATGCAAAAGAAGTTTTAAAAGAACTAATAATTGAATGTAAAGATTATAAAGCGGATATTAGTTTAATCAAAAAAGCAAAAGAAAATAAA
>CAJXWI010000133.1 GCA_913062735.1 uncultured Arcobacter sp. | reverse complement strand
AATTGTGGTACGGAAATCCTGCTGAATTTAAAGGCTATATTTGTAATTGCGGAAATAAATGTGATAAAAGTTTAGTTTGCATTAGTTGTAAGGAGATGAAGTCTTGATTCCATTTTTAGACTTGAAGAATATTAATCTTCAGTATAGAGAAGAATTAATTGAAGCTTGTACCAAAGTTATTGATAGTGGCTGGTATATCTATGGTGAAGAGTGCCAAAAATTCGAAAAGGCATTTAGACAATACTGTGGTTCAGAATTTGCGATTGGTGTTGCAAATGGTTTGGATGCACTTTCCTTAATTTTTAAAGGCTACAAAGAACTAAATGTAATGCAAGATTTTGATGAAATCATTGTTCCTGCAAATACTTATATTGCATCCATCTTGGCTATATCTCAGAATCAATTAATACCTATTTTGGTTGAACCGAATATAAATACTTTCAATATTGACGTTTCAGAAATTGAAAAAAAAATCACTTTAAAAACAAAAGCAATATTAATGGTTCACTTATATGGTCAAATTAGCAATGTCCATGAGATTACTGAAATAGCTAAAAAATATAATTTAAAAATTATTGAAGATTCCGCGCAGGCTCATGGAGCATCTTTTCATGGAAAGAGAAGTGGAAGTTTGGGTGATGCAAGTGGATTTAGCTTTTATCCTGGTAAAAACCTTGGAGCACTTGGTGATGCAGGGATGGTTACAACTAATGATGAATTACTCGCGAATACTATACGTATAATTGCTAATTATGGAAGTAAGACAAAATATGAAAATATTTATAAAGGAACAAATAGTAGATTAGATGAAATCCAAGCTGCAATGCTGAATGTTAAATTGAAATATCTAGACAATGAAATTATAAATCGAAGAGAAATTGCAAACTATTATTTAAATAATATCAAAAATAGCAATATTAAATTACCAGAAGTTAAAAATCAAGAATCACATGTATGGCATCTTTTTGTAATACGTACTAAAAATAGGAATAAATTAGAAAGTGTTTTAAATGATAATGATATTCAACCATTGATTCATTATCCTACTGCACCACATCAACAAAATGCCTATAAAGAATTTTCGCAAATGAAATTACCTGTTACAGAATTAATTCATAATGAAGTACTAAGTTTACCAATTAGTGGTATACAAAATATGAATGATACTAAAAAAATAGTTAATATCATTAACAAATTTGAGAGTTAACTAGTATGAAAAATCTTATCTATAACTCATTATTTGCAATCTTTTCATTTTTAAATGAAATATATGGAGTATTTTGGAGACATAGATTTAAGTATGTTATGTATAAGGTAGGACCATATTACAATCAATTAAGATTTCTTTTTAGATCTCACAATTTTAAAGAGTTTGGAAAACATTGCTCCATTGGAAAAAATGTCACTTTAGATTGCCCTAATATGATATTGTCAAATAATGTCACGTTTAGAGATAATGTTGTAATTGGAGGAGCAGGTGTTTTAACAATCGGTGAGGAAACTACAATAAATAATTATACGTTTATATCGTGTACTAAAAATGTGTCGATTGGAAAAAATGTAATGCTTGCACCTTTTGTATATGTACTTGATGTTGACCATAAATTTCAAGATTTATCTATTCCTATATCAAAACAAGGTTATGATTCTAAATCTGTAAAAATAGGGGATAATGTTTGGATTGGGACAAATGTGATTATTACTAAAGGTGTTACTATTGGAGATGGAGCAATTATTGCTGCAAATAGTGTTGTTTCTAAAGATGTTGTTGAAAATTGTATTTATGGTGGATCTCCTGCAAAACTATTAAAAAAACGATGAGTTTTATATGAAAAGATTATTAAAAGTTACTGCTATAATGTCCTCTGCTACAGTAATTATCTTGTTTTTTAATTTACTTAAAAGTAAATTTATTGCTGTGATGCTAGGGCCTTCAGGTATTGGCTTATATGGATTATTTATATCATTATATACTACTATTGTTTCTTTAACAACTATTAGCACAGGTGGTAGTATTGTAAAAAAAGTTGCTGAAGCAAGTTCTGAAAAAGATCATAAGAAATTATATTTTATCCAAAAAGTATTTTCACTTATCACGATAATTACGGGCTTATTAATTGGTTTGATTATATTTCTTACCAGTGATATATTATCTCAATTTGCATTTGGTGATTTAAAATACTCTTTAGAAATTAAACTTATAGGGTTGGTCGTAGTTATTGCAATGTTTGCAAATTTTTGGCAATCGTGGTTAAATGGTTTAAGACTTGTTGAAATTATTGCAAAGATACGTGTTTATTCTACTGTTGCAAGTACCTTGATTTCTATTATTTTAATTTATTTATTTAAAATAGATGGAATTATCTATTCAATAATTATAATTCCCATAGTAACCTTTTTTATATCAGGTTATTTTTTTATCACAATTTGTGGTGTCCCTAAATTTTTTGTATCATTTAAAGAGTATAAACACGAAACTATTGATATATTTAAAGTTGGCTTTGTATTATTATTAATTGCTATGTTATTTCATGTTGGAGTATACGTGAATCGAAGTATTATTAGTAACCAACTTGGCATTGAAAGTGTAGGGATATTTTTTGCCGCTTGGACTATTTCTATGTCTTATTTAGAAATATTTTTGAGTTCATTAAGTGTTGATTATTATCCACGATTATCTGAAAATAAAGGGGATATAAAAAATACCATAAAGATTGTAAATGAGCAATTGTTTTTTTCTTTATTGATTAGTTTACCTCTAATTATATTGATATATATTTACGCACCATTAATTATCACAGTATTATATAGCAACGATTTTCAAGATGCTGTTAATATTCTAAGATGGCAAATAATTGGTGATATCTTTAAAGTATTTGTATGGATATTTGGATTTGTTTTAATTGCACAAAATAATCTGAAATTTTCATTATTGATTCAAATTGTATGGGTTGGTAGTTATACACTGCTGCTATTTTTTGGTTTAAAAGATTTTGGATTAGAAATTACTGGAGTGGCATTTTTAATAAGCTACTTTTTGACGTTTATTATGTCTTATTTATATGTAAAGATTCGATATAATTTTAAATTTTCAAGAAATAACATTCAATTGTTTATTATCATAATAATATCATTAAGCAGTGTAATGTTACCTATTGAAAATAATATTTATTTTCTGGTTCAAAATGTAATACTGGTAATGGTAGTACTATATTCAATTTTAAATATGAAAGGAAGTTATGTTAGACAAGCACAATAACGAATCATTGGTTACAGTCATAATTCCATCTTATAATCATGCTCAGTATATTCAAAATGCAATTGAAAGTGTAAAAAAGCAAACATATAAAAAATGGGAACTTATTATTATTGATGATGGGTCTAAAGATAATACTCATGAAGTCTTAATGAATATGCCAAAAGATGATAGAATTAAAATTGTATTAAATACTGATAATAAAAGACAATCTGCTCGAATTAATCAGGCTTTATCAATGGCCAGTGGCGAGTATATTAGTTTATTACCTTCTGATGATTGGTATTTAGAAAATAAATTAGAAAAACAAATTCAATTATTTAAAGAACTTTCAGAAGATTATGGTGTTGTATATAGTGGTGGGTTTCGATATTATGAAGATTTAGATAAAATGATTGACATAAAAGCTAATTTGACTATGAGAAGAGGACACGTTTTAGACAAATTATTATTGGAACCGTCTTTTATTTATCCCAATTCTCCGTTAATTAAAAAAGCTTGTTTTGATACATTCCCCTTTGACGAAAGTTACACTGCTGAAGGTGAAGCAATTTATACAAAGTTTGCTATGAAGTATAAGTTTGATTTTGTTGATGAGCCATTGGTTGTTATGAGAGATCATGCTTATAACATTGGTGCGAATACAGAAATTATGTTGAATGAAAATACTAGATATCTAGAAGAACTCTTTAACCACCGAGACTTCCCTTCAAATTTACAACAATATAAAAGTAGACTCTTTGGAGAGCTTTATAGAATGAAAGGTTTGGAGTTTATTAAACTTCATAAAGAATTAAAAAAAGGCAGAAACAGTTTATTAATGTCCCTAAAATATAATTTAAAATATCTTTTTGACATAAAAGTTATTGCGGGTTTAACGCTAAGTGTACTACCAAAGACAATCGTAGATAAAATAATATAAGGAATAGAGTTTGAAAATAAATTTTATTGATTTACAAAGCCAGTATAAAAAATATAAAGAAGAAATTGATTTAAATATTCATGAAGTACTTGATAGCTCAGGGTATATTATGGGACCTAAGGTTTCACAATTAGAAGAAAATTTAGCAGAGTTTGTTGGTGTTAAACATGCTATTGCGTGTAGTAGTGGTACTGATGCACTTATTTTGGCCTTAATGGCTATTGGAATCAAACCTGGAGATGAGATAATTACTACTCCCTTTACATTTGTTGCCTCAGCAGAAACAATAGCTTTTTTGGGTGCAGTTCCCGTATTTGTTGATATTGATGAATCCTCATATAATATTGACCCTAGTAAAATTGAACAGAAAATAACCTCTAAAACAAAAGCTATAATGCCTGTATCTTTGTTTGGACAAATTTCTGATATGAATGAAATAAATTTAATTGCAAAAAAACATAATTTAAAAGTTATAGAAGATGCAGCACAAAGTTTTGGTTCTGAGTATCATGGAAAAAAATCTTGTAATTTATCAGATCTTGCATGTACATCTTTTTTCCCTGCAAAACCTTTGGGTTGTTATGGTGATGGTGGGGCAGTATTTACAAATAATGATGAATTTGCAAAGCAAATACGAATTATATTAAACCACGGACAAACAAAAAGATATGTACATAGTCATATAGGAATTAATGGTAGGCTTGATGCAATTCAAGCAGGAGTACTTAATGTTAAACTAAAGTATTATAATGAAGAGATAGAACAAAGACAAAGAATTGCAAAAAAATATAACGATACTTTAAAAAATTGTAAAACACCTGTTGTTACAGATAGTAATTTATCTGTTTGGGCGCAATATTGTATCAGAGTATCAAATAGAGATGAATTTCTAAAAAAATGTTCCCAGAAAGAAATCCCTACAGGAGTGTATTATCCAATACCTTTACATTTACAAGAAGTATTTGAATATCTTGGATATAAAAAAGGTGATTTTCCTGTGACTGAAAAAGTTTCATTAGATATTATGGCACTACCTATGTCTGCATTTTTAACAGAAGAAGAACAAGAATACATTATTAAGGTTATCAATGAGTAGTAAATTTATTCATCCCACGGCCAATGTTTCTGAGCAATCAGAAATTGGGGAAAACACTAAAGTTTGGATTAATTCTCAAATTAGAGAAAAAAGTAAAATTGGCAGAGACTGTATTATTTCTAAAGATACATATATTGACACATCTGTAAACATTGGAAGTTATTGCAAAATTCAAAATAGCGTATCTATCTATCAAGGTGTAACGATAGAAGATTACGTTTTTGTAGGGCCCAATGCATGTTTTACAAATGATAAAGTTCCAAGAGCTTTTGATGAAAATTGGCAGATAACGGAAACGATTGTTAAAAAAGGAGCGAGTATTGGAGCTAATGCGACAATTATTTGTGGAATAACAATTGGTGAATATGCGATGATTGCTGCAGGAAGCGTTGTGACTAAAGATGTTGAAGCATACAGCTTGGTAATGGGTAATCCTGCTAAACATTATTCGTATGTGGATAAAATTGGAAATAAGATTGAAGGTAAAGCAAATGAGTAAAAAGGTTGTCAAAATTGGACTGCTAGGTGTAGGTAAAATGGGTCAAAATCACCTACGAAACTTAGCTATGCTTAAACAAGTTGAAATTTCATTTATTTATGATTTTGATAAAGATGTGTGTGAGCAGTTATCGCAGGCATATAATGTAAAAGTTTCACATGATTTAGATAGTGATTTAGAAAAGGTTGACGGTGTTGTCATTGTGACACCCACATTTACACATGCTGATTATATAAAAAAAGTTAGTAAATATGTGAAAAATATTTTTGTAGAAAAGCCATTGGCAGATACTTTAGAATCTAGCCTTGAAATTGTTAATTTGGTTAAAGAAAATAATCTTAATATACAAGTGGGTTTTATTGAAAGATATAATCCTGCTGTGGTAGCCTTAGAAAAAGTTATTAAAAATAGTAATCATATTATTAATATAGATTTTTCTCGAACAAATAAAGTTAGTAGTAGAATTACAGATGTTGATGTAATAATTGATTTAATGATTCACGATATAGATCTTGCTTTATATATAAATGGAAAAGTAAAAAAAATTGATGCACATGGATATATTAAAGAGAATATGATTGAATATGCAAGAGCAATCATTACCCACACGAATGGTTCGTTTTCAAATATAGTTGCAAGTAGAATTACAGAAAAAAGGATTAGGCATATTAGTGCAACGTGTGATGATATGTACATAGATTGTAATTTATTAAGCAAAGAAGTATTTGTAAATAAACAAACAATTGAGCAGTACCTTGACAATGTCTCTATCTCTTCTAAAGAAGAAACAATAGATGTACGTCCGCAAGAAGGGCTATTACTCGAACTGGTAGATTTTGTGGATTTATGCTTAGGAAAAAAAATATCAATTCCAAATGAACAAGACGGATTAAATGCAATGAATGTTGCTGTTGAAATTCAAGAACAAATTATGGATTTAAATTAATGAGACCAGAAATAAAAAACAGTAGAAATAGCAATAAACACTAATAATAAAGATAATGAAAGTCGCTGGTATAAAGATAGTTTCATTAGCTAACTCCTTGACGGTTAAATTTGTAGCCCACTCCCCAAACCGTTTGTACTATTTCGGGTTTTGTTGGGTTTTTCTCTAATTTGTTGCGTAAACGATTGATGTGGGAATTAACTGTATGTTC
>CAJXWI010000132.1 GCA_913062735.1 uncultured Arcobacter sp. | reverse complement strand
TGCTGGATTATTACATGATATTGGAAAAGCTTTAACCCATGACATGCCAGGTTCACATGTAGATTTAGGCGTTGATATTTGTAGACGTTACGAAGAGCCGCCTACTGTAATTAATGGTATTTATGCCCATCATGGTTTTGAAGAACCTATTAATGTAGAATCTGCTGCTGTTTGTGCTGCTGATGCTTTAAGTGCAGCAAGACCAGGAGCACGAAGAGAAGTATTAGAGAGTTTCTTAAAACGTGTTGAAGAAATTGAGCTTATTTCTACTTCTAAAATGGGTGTTCTTAATGCTTATGCTATTAATGCAGGAAGAGAAGTAAGAGTTATTGTTAAAGCTACTTTAGTTAATGATGATGAAGCGGTGATACTTGCAAGTGAAATTGCAAAAGAAATTGAAGAAAAAGTTCAATATCCCGGTGAAATTAAAGTAAATGTTATTAGAGAGCTAAGAGCACTTTCTTACGCAAGATAAAGTCAAGGAAATAATATTAAACAGATAAGATTTTTTATCTGTTTTTTCTTTGTTTTTTAACTTTCTTTATCCACAAAAAATTTAAAACCACTACGCTTAAAATACTTGCCACACTGCATAAAACAAATGCACCTACATATAAAGAAGATGCAATTTGACTTAAGTTTTCTTGCATGGTATCAAAAGAGAATTCAATGGCATTTTGATTGTTTAATAAAATATTGCCCAATTCATATTCAAAATAATAAATAAAAGGCATAGTAAAAGGATTTGATATCCAAATAAGAGCTAGGGGTATGGGAAGATTAACATTTAATATTATTGCTATGACTGCTACTAAAAGCATTTGAAAGGGCATAGGAATAAAAGCTACAAACATACCTATGAAAACACCAGCAAGTACTTTTTTTCTGGATAAACTCCAGATTTCTTTTTTGTGCAATAAAGAGCCAAATATTTTTAGCATTTTATTTTCTTTTATTTTTTTATGGCTAGGAAGAATCTTTTTTAATGTTTTTCTAGGCACAAAATCCCTTTGTTTTTTGCAGTATAACTAAATAGTTTATAAAATATTATTGAATAGCTTCTTTATCTAAGGAATGATAGTCTTCATTACGTAAAAAACCTGTATTTATTTTATGAAAAAAGAAGAAGTTTTATATTTTGGCTTTGAATTCTTATGTTTTTTTTAAAAAGAAATTAAAAATAAACTCTAATTAGCTATACTACGTAAAATTTAATTATGAAGAGAATTATGAAAAAAGAAATATTTACTACACAGATTATAGCAGGGAAATATAAAGGCAAGAAGTTAGAACTTCCTTCTTTAGATGTTACGCGTTCGTCAAAATCGCGTTTAAAAGAGTCATTTTTTAATGTCTTACAGTTTGATATTATGGATAAAGTATTTGTAGAAGCATTTGCTGGGTCTGGATCTATTGGTTTAGAAGCACTCTCAAGAGAAGCAAAAATAGCATATTTTATTGAAATCAATAAAAATTCTTACAATATTTTAAGAAAAAACTGTAAAAACTTAGGTACCTTAAATGCTCAAATGATTTTTGGAGATACTTTTGTTGAGTTCCCTAAATTACTTAGCAGTTTAAAAAACTCTAATGAAGAACTTATTATTTATATTGATCCTCCTTTTGATTTTAGAGATGGTATGGAAAATATTTATGATAAAAGTTTTGAAATGATTAAGAATATTGAAAATGACAATGTTTCTTTGATTTGTATGGAACATGTAACTACCTTAGAAGTACCAGAAACGTTGGGGTTATTTACAATGTTCAAGAGTAAAAAATTTGGAAAAAGTACTTTATCATATTTTAAAAAAATATAATATATAATTAAATATATTATATTTAAAGGAGTTCAAGATGAGATATATAAAAAGTACTTTTTATATACTGATACTATCACTTTTTCTTAGTTCTTGTGCTTCTAAAAGTGGCCCTTCTTTAAACGATACTATGAAAACATTTTATATTGATGACAAAATAGAAGTATATAAGATTGAAGAAGAAGTACCTTCTCCTATTACCTTTGGACTTTCTTTAGGGGCATTATTAGGAAAACATTTTTCCTTGGGTCTTGGTGGAAAAGTCAATCCAAAAATGAATAATACGGATTCTTTGGCTTTAGAGCGAAGTCTATTGTTACACAAGATAAATTTAGAAAAACTAACAAAAGAGCATTTTCTTGAGCAAATATCAAAGCATGAAGTTTATTCTAAGAAACGAAAGATTTTTTCTGCTTATAAAATGAAACTCTCAATTGTAAATTATGATTTTGATGCACTTTTTTTAGCAGAACTTGCGCAAGTAAAGATTTATATTCAAATTGAAATTTTTAATGAATCAAATGAGCTTGTATATGAAAAAATAAATCACAGTTCTTATAACAAAAATTCTGATGCTTTTAAAAAAGAAGATATTTTATTGAATGATTATGTTCTTAGGAATTTATTCAAAAATGCTATTAACGATGCTTTGAAATCACTCATAAATGAAATGAATGAAAATACTAAATAAGACTTACATCTTATTTAGTATTTTATCTAATAA
This sequence comes from uncultured Arcobacter sp., assembly GCA_913062735.1. Next base: position 4,412 of record CAJXWI010000132.1, on the reverse strand, counting down.
TCCTGTTGGTAAAGTACGTTTTAAAAAGCCCATTATATAAGTAGCTTTTGTTACATAATATCTGCCCCTTGGTTTTTGACTCTTCATTATTTTTAAAACTACATTAGCAACGCTGCTTGCTGGTAAATTAAAAGGTGTCGTATCTTTATCATTTTCCAATCTTTTTTGTAAGTCTTTTTCATAAACGCTCTTAAAAAAACTGCTTTTAATATCAATGTTTTTAACAAATTTACCTAGCGCATTTTCTCTAAACTTAGAAGTAACGGGACCTGTATTAATTACAGATAAGCTTATATTACTTCCAATAAGCTCTTGTCTTAAGGTATCACTTAATCCCTCAATTGCATATTTACTTGCATTATAGGCCCCTCTAAATTTTAAAGAAATGATTCCTAAAACTGAGCTGTGTTGTATTAGTTTTCCATAGCCTTGAGCTCTAAATATTTTCATTGCTTGCAGGGTTAGTTCATGAAGTCCAAAAACATTGGTTTCAAATTGTTCTTTTAATACTTCTACACTTACATCTTCAAGCGCACCTGGTTGTCCGTAACCTGCATTATTAAAAACAGCATCCAGTGTTTTATCTTCATGAATGATAGAATACAAAGCATTTTGAATATCAAGTTTATTTGTAACATCTATTTTTAAGGTGGTAAAACCAAGGCTTTTTAGGTTCTTAATATCTTCATCATTTCTAGCAGAGGCATAAACTTTATAGCCATTATCTTTAAGTGTAAGTGCTGTTTGTAAACCAATTCCACTTGAACATCCAGTAATTAATATATTTTGCATTTTTAGTCCATATTTATTTAATATTTTTATATAAGTGGATATTATATCCAAAGCAAATAAAGCAAAGGTAAGAAGTGAGCGCAATAAAAAAACGCCTAGATTTAGAAGTAAAACAAAGAAATAATAGCAGTGAATTATCAAGTGATAAACCAGATCCTTTATTAATTGCGAGGCAATATAAAGATGAATACATCATTTTATTATGTGCCTTATATGCGTATGGAAAAGCTTCATTAATAGTAAGGTTTCTAGAAAAACTAGACTTTTCATTGCTTCAAGAAAGTGATGAAATAATAAGAAAAGAACTCTCATCTTCTTACTACAGATTTCAAAATTCATCTGATGTAGCAGCTTCATTCATATCGTTTAAACGATTGAAAGAAAAAGCCTCTTTAAACGATATTTTTTTAAGCGCATATAAAAAAGACGCTAATGTTTTAGAAGGAATTGATGCTATCATTACGGCAATTCATGAGGTAAGTGATTATAAATCGCAAGGCTATACCTTCTTAGTTTCTAAGAATTTTAAAAGAGATAAAAAAGGAGCTATAAAAGAAATTGGCAATGGGGCATATAAAAGATGGAATATGTATTTACGTTGGATGGTACGATCTGATGAATTAGACTTGGGTTTATGGAAGGGTGTGAATAAGAAAGATTTGATTTTACCTTTGGATACGCATACCTTTAAAGTATCGCAAAAATTAGGGCTACTGCAGCGAAAAACCTACGATTTAAAATCTGCTTTAGAAATTACAGAATCGTTAAAGGCTTTTGATAAAAAAGACCCCATTAAATATGATTTTGCACTATATAGACTGGGGCAAGAGCAAATAGTTTAAGAGAAGAAAAAAATTTTAACTTTACTTTTTTATGATGCTAAATAATTAAGTATTTATACCGTATACTTTATAGTCATTCTCTTAATAAAAGGTATTTTTATGAAAGAAAATAAATTTAAATTTGGTATCAAGAGTAAATCCTTGTTGTTTTTTTCAATGATATTTTTGATACTAATCTTTATTAGTATTTACATTGGAATATCCTCTTTGGATGCAGCAAAAAAATCTGCCATTAGAACTGGCAATGAATTATTAATTAACCAAACGAAAGAATTTTATTTAAAATATACGCATTCTCAAAAAGAAACGTTAAAAATACTAATAAAAAATATTGAATCAGATGTTTATAATTTACAAGATTTTACTAAAAAACTATACTTAAATAAAGATATTATCAATACTAAAAAATATTGGAATTATAAAGAACATTTAATTCACTTGCCAAATAATCAATTAACAGAAAAAACATCTGATATTTCAACACTATGGACACCAACTTGGATGAAAGTTGGTGACAGAATACTAAAGAAAATTGAGATAAGTTCTTATTTAAATGAATATTTTGAACCCTTATTGAACAGAAATATAAATACTGTTGCAAACTATTTTTTAGGAGTAGAAGGTTTTTTACGCTATTACCCAAGAGTAAATATGCTGGAGTTATTTCCCCCTGATTTTAGAACTATTGATGACATTTATTTTCTGCCTGCTACCCCAAAGTTTAATCCTGAAAAAAAGTTGCTTTGGACACCTTTATATAAAGATCCAGCAGAAAAAGGTTTAATGATTAGTGCCATAGCTCCTGTTTATGTAAAGGATAATTTTATTGGTGTTGTGGGAACAGATTTAACCTTACAAAATTTATTAAAGAATTTTTTAAAAGAAAATAAACAAGGTTATTCAATTTTATTGGATAGTAGTTTTAAGCCTATTGCTTTGTCTAAAGACGCTATTAGTAAAATTTATAAAGAAAATAATATTGAACTTTCCAACAAAACATTGCTTGATTATAAAATAAACTTTAAAAAACTGTTTAAAGAGATAAACAAGACAGAATCAGGTTTTGAGAAAATTGTTTTAAATAATAAAGAAATGTATATATCTTTTTCAAAATTGAAGGGCTTAGGATGGATATATGCAGATATATTATATGCAGATGAAATTTTTAAAGTCACAAAGGAGCTAAGTACTAATATAGACAGTATTATCGATAAATCTGTTGAAAAGTTTTTACTTCCACTCATCTTACTTTTTGCTATTTTGGCCTTTATAATTTCCCTTGCTGTAAATAAATTTTTACTGCCTTTAATTGAATTATCAGATATAACAAAAATAATTGCAACAGGTGACATTAATAAAGAAATTAAACTAGAATCAAAAGATGAAATTGGTATTTTAATTTCAAATTTTAAAGTTATGCAAAAATCAATTATAAAACAGCAAAAAGAATTAAAAAAATTCAATGATAATCTAAAGCAAGAAGTATTTGATAGAACATTGCAATTAGAAGAATCAAATGATGAGTTAGAAGAAACAATCTATAATTTAAAACAAACTCAATCTAAATTAATTGAATCAGAAAAAATGGCAAGTTTAGGTGGACTAGTTGCCGGAGTCGCACATGAAATAAATACACCTGTAGGAATTGGACTTACTGGAATATCTTATTTAATTGATATAACAGACGAAATCATATTAAAATACAATAACGATGATATGAGTAAAGAAGAATTTGAAACATATCTGGAGGAATCTAAGGATATAGAGCGACAAATCAACTCTAACTTAAAAAGAACAGCTGATTTAGTTCGGAGTTTTAAACAAACTTCAGTAGATCAAACACATGAAGAAATAAGAGAGTTTTATTTAAAAGAATATATTTCTGGAGTTTTATTGAGTATAAGTAATATTACAAAAAAAACAAATATTAATATTAACGTTGATTGTGATGTTAGCGTAAAAATAAAAAGTTACCCAGGTGCATTTTCACAAATTATATCAAATTTAGTTATTAATTCTATCCGTCATGGTTTTAAAGAAAAAGAAAAAGGAAATATAAACATAAGCATTTTACTAGAGTCAAAAAGTATAAAGTTAATTTATAAAGATAACGGTAAAGGAATACCTCAAAAGAATATAAATAAAATTTTTGAACCATTTTTTACAACAAATAGAGAATATGGACGGACAGGTTTAGGGTTAAATATTATTTATAATATAGTAAGCTCAAAATTAAAAGGAACAATCACTTGTCACAGTGAAGAAAATAAAGGAATAGAGTTTGTTGTTATTCTTCCTTTCCTTTAATTAAGTTTATATTTTTTCCTAATAATTAATTTTAGAATTTTTAGATTTTTTTTGGTTTGAGCCTAATTAGTAATAAGCAATTATTCAATAATGTACTATGACAACAAATGCTTAAGAGTTATACTCCCCTGTATATTCATAATATATTTCACAATAAAATCTATTTGAATTAGGATAAAGTATGAATTATAAAGCAGTTAATTTTAAAGAAAAACTAAGTTTATTTAGTGAGCAATGGTCTCCTAAAGTAATATCACAAATGAACGATTATCAAATCAAAGTCGTAAAAATTCAAGGAGATTTTCAATGGCATGCGCATAAAGATACAGATGAAACCTTTATCGTTTTGCAAGGAGATTTACGAATAGATTTTAAAGATGGACATGTTCGTTTACACGAGGGGGAAATGTATGTTGTTCCTAAAGGTGTTTTACATAAACCTTTTGCTTTGAATGAAGTAGAAATGATATT
>CAJXWI010000131.1 GCA_913062735.1 uncultured Arcobacter sp. | reverse complement strand
ACACCAGCCGTATCTAAAGCACCTCTTACGATGTGATACTTAACACCAGGTAAATCTTTGATTCTACCTCCACGTACTAGAACAATTGAATGCTCTTGAAGGTTATGACCTTCTCCACCGATGTATGAAATAACTTCAAAACCAGTAGTTAATCTTACTTTTGCAACTTTTCTTAAAGCCGAGTTAGGTTTTTTTGGTGTAGTAGTATAAACTCTAGTACAAACCCCTCTTCTTTGTGGACAACTTTCTAAAGCTGGCGATTTAGATTTTTTAACAATCTTTTTTCGCTCTTTTCTAATCAATTGATTAATAGTAGGCATATTTTCCCTTTTAATTAATAGGACAGATGACAATAATATATAATATATGTAGTGTTCTCTATTCTATTCTTGGTTTGAACAATTCAAGCAATGTTCAAGCTTCTCGTTAACTTTGACATATACCCATGTATAATCAAAACGATACTACCATTCTAGAGAAACGTAGTGTTTTCTAAAAAAGTAAATGGATTATACCCAAGCAAAACTTAATATTTTATTTATGTCTTTATTTATCAAGAATGTATAGAATAACCTCTTTGTTTTACAGTTTTAGTATTAATTCATTTTATTATTATAGAATTATCCAATATTTCAAAAGGAAAAAGAATTTTAAGTTTTTTCATTATGCGTGCATTTATATAAACTTTCCCTTTTTTATTTTCACTTATTTTGATTAATGAAAGTTTTTTACCATTTAATATTTTAATAGCTTGTTTACCTGCCCACTCTCCATACTCTTTTGGATTTTTTGAATAAACAATAAGAGAAATTTCTATATTTCCCTTGTCCCAAGAGGCAGTAATAATTTTTGTATTTTTAAGTACAAAAGCACCAATATCCTTATTTTTTTTTGTATTACTGAAAGTATTCAATCCCAATAATAAAATATCAGAAGTCTCTTGAAGCTCAAGAAAAGCATCCTTCCATTCTTGTTTAGAATTAATAAAGTGTTTCTGTATTTTAACTCCAAGTTTTTTTTCAAAAGATAAAGATGTTTTTTTCGAGGTTAAAGTATTGTCATTTAAATAAGCAATTCTGCTTCCTTTTGAATATTGTTTTAATAAAGAGATCAAGGGTTTTATTAGGGTAACTTCAACTTGTCCAGTAACATTTTCATAAGGAAAACCATACTCTTTTACACTTTCATTTACTCCAATAAATAAAAAAGGCACTTTCGAATTTTTATAATAAGGCACAATTAAATATTTTGAGGCATTGTCTTCCGCCGCAATTACAAGATCAGGCTTATATATTTCAATAACTTTTTTTGCTTTAATGGCTGCATTTTGTTTAAAAGCTTCACTTTTATTTCTTTTTGTATCCATTCTAATAATTTTTAAATCATAATTTATCTTAGATTTGTTTAATGTATTTATAAATGTCGTAATAATATCTTCGCTCGCGCCATAGTTTAAGTGATAGGAATCAATATACAGTATTCGTTTTTTTTCTAATACGGCAGAGAACAATAAGGATTGGAAAAGTACCATTATAAAAAATGAAAAAATTACTCGCATTACACTTCCTTTACTATAATAACAATTATTATTTGTATTTCACTTACGTATTTAATCCTTTATTTTATCTTTCCTTTTTATTATTTTTACTTAGAACTTATACTTAACTTATACTTTTAATTTATACTGCCACATATAAAAAATAAGGATTTAAAATGAAACTAGGAAAAAGTTTAGCAGTAGTAATGTTATTAGCAGCCATTGGATTATATGCAGCAGGTACAAAAAAGAGTATAAATGATTTGGTTGATAGTATTAATAATACAAAAAATAAACAAGAAAAAAGTATTTTGTTACAAGATCTTCAAAATAAATTAGTGAATATGAGTGTAAGCAAAAGAAAAGAAGCTCAAAAAATCATAAAAGAAAAATTAATTTTAATTCAAATTCCAGCTCAATCGTAACATCAATTACACTTAATTAAGAATCACTTGCATTTATTCAAGTGATTTCTTTTAAAATAAAAGTTCTACTTTTGTGCCTGTGTTTATTTCACTACTTATCAAAATACGTATCTTTAAAATATCACATAACTGTTTTACAATGCCAAGGCCAATGCCAAGTCCTGTTTCATTCTCTTTATAATAACGTTCAAAAACTTTTTTTACATTTTTAATTCCAATACCACTGTCTTGTATTGCTATTTTATTATCTTCAATTGTTATGATTACTTGCCCATTTTTAACATTATACTTGCAGGCATTGCTTATAATATTATCAAGTATTCTCTGCATTGCTATTTTGTTACTTTGTATAATTAACTCTTTTGTATTGTATTTAATGTGTATCTTTATTTTAGGATAAAGTTTTTCAAAAAGGCTTACTTTTTCTTTTGTAATATCAGCTAAATTAACCTGCTCATTTTTATCAATACTGTTAGGACTTATAAATTCTAGGTTTTTATACAAAGAAGCTATTGTTTTAGCAGCCAATTCAATACGCCCAATTTCTTCAAAATCACCCCGCCTTTTTAATAGTTTGGCATTTAATAAAATAGATGTTGCTGGTGTATTTAAATCATGAATCAAATCTTTTAAAAAATCTTCCAAAAAACTTAAGGCTTCTTTCATTGGTCTCATTGAATAATAAGCAAAAGCCATTGAAAAAAACAATAAAGAAGAAAATAAAAGTAAAGAAAACTTAATCATTTTTATAAAAAAAGCAGAGTGTTTTTTTTCAAGATTCTTTTTTTCATAAATCACTTTTAATAAATAAGGTGCTGCCGAATTCATTTTAAAATAAGCGCAAAGTCCTTCTTTACAATGATAAATTTTAAACAATTTTTTATCTTCTTTGTTTTCAATAACATCTAAAATAAAATGTTTTGATTTAAAATCAAAGGTATAGTCTTTCATTTGATACAGAATATTTTCTTCCATATCTTTAACTTTGTCTTCATAATACATATAAAGCACAAGAGAAGTAAATAAACTTAAAGGAATAAAAAAAAGTAAGGTAGTAGTTAAAAAAGATTTACGTTCATATTTCTTCAAGTTTGTACCCTATTCCTTTTGTATTAGTAATATTTAAATCAAGTACTTTTTTTAATTTACTAATAAGTACTCTTAAGCCTGCATCACTTGGTTTATTCATATAATCAAAAAAATCACTCTTAGATATTGTTAAGTTTTTATTTTTAAGAAGTAAGGCAAAAATATCCTTCTCAACTTGTCCTAAGGTTATTTCAACATTGTTTTTAAATACTCTGTTTTCTAATAAATCAAAAGATATCTCTTTATATATAAGAAGAGGATTCTTACGTTTTAAAACCGCTTTAATTCGCATAAGAAACTCATCCATATCAAAAGGTTTTTTTATATAATCATCACACCCACAATTAAAGCCCTGCAAAATTGCTTTCATATCGATAAGCGCCGTAATGAAAAAAGTAGGAGTATTGTCATTGGCTTGCCTTAATAATTTAAGGGTATCCATACCGTTAAGTAAGGGTACGTTAATATCAAATAAATACAAATCATACTTATGTAAAAAAGTAAATTCCAACACTTCTTGCCCATCATTTGCTAAAGTAACATCATAATTTTCTTCTTCTAAAATTTGAACAATAGTTGCACTTAGAATTGCATCATCTTCCAAAAGAAGTATTTTCATTTTATTCACTTTTTTTTTCTTTAAATACAGTTAAGGGAAGTTTTCTTTTTTCTCTAATTACAGCAGCAGCAAGTTCTTTTGCTTTTTTATTGGCTTTTGCTAATTTTGTTTTTAATTGCATAAGTAATTGTTCTTTTTTATTTGTATTTTTTTCTTGTACCACTTTTTCTGCTAAGCTATCAATATCCAAATTCATAGAAAATACTGTACTTACAAAAAAGAGCGAAAAAATAATTAATCTCATGCTATTTAGCCAAAGAAATTTTATTTTCTATTATCATAAGAGGCAAAGACTTAAAAGATGCAATATCACATTTATTTTTTACAGCTAATCTAAGATATTTTTTATACGAAGTATTTGCTTTATTAATATTCTTAGCAAAAATACCAGAAGAGTTATTTTTCACTAAAAATAACTGGGCTTTCGCACCTAAAAAATCATTTTTTTTAAAATATGCTTGATTAAATTCATTCTTAATATAATAAGATGCATGTTTCATAGAAGAAAGATAGTTTTTACAATTTTTATCTACTTTTTTATCCTTAATTGTTTTTTCGTTCTTTGTTTTTGTATTCGTTAATGTAATGTTTTCTTTTTTATTCGCACAGCCTATTATAAACACAAGAGAAAATAAACTTATCACAATAATTTTAATGAGTGACATTTTTAACCTTTATATAAAATCATAAATAATGAGAATAATTATACAAATAAAGTACTTCATTGTATGTAAAACTAGCAGGTAGGAAATCTTGCCAATACTTTAAAAATTACTTACTACACTTTTCAAAACCAGTAATAAAAAAAGACATTAGGCATAATAATGTATTTACTGCTATTATAAAAATACTAAAAACTTAGGAGATTATTTGATACAAAATGTAATATTACCTTCTTATCTTCTTGAAAATAAACATGCTTATACGCTAATTAATGATGGGACTTTTATAGCATCCAAATCTAAACTTCACAAAAAAGATAAACTTTATTTAAGAAATACTAGCCATATGATGATATTGTTAATAAAAGGAGAAAAAGTACTTCATTTAGATGATGATGTACATATAAATAACACTCAAATTCTTTTCTTGTCTCAAAATAATTATTTCATAAGTGAAATCATTAGTTCAAATAATACCTATGAATCAATTTTAATTTGTTTTGATGACGATTTTGTTTTAAATTTTATTAAAAAATATAAGTTAAATATAAATACAACAAAACAAAAAACTGTTATTTGTATCAAAAAAGATATTTTTCTTGACACTTGCGTTAACACTATTAATGAATATTTTACAAAAAAACTTCATAATAAAGTTACTTTACTAAAATTAAAAACACATGAGCTTTTTTTATATGCCTTATCAAACAATAAAGATGCTTTTTTAGCTTTTTTGAACAATATCGTCAATACAAAAAGTTCTAGAGTACAGTATATTCTAGAATCAAATGTAGATATTTTAAATGATATCTCACAGATGTGTCAACTTACTGGATTAAGTAAAACTGCTTTACGAAAAGAGATGCAGAAGCTTTACTTAAAAAACCCAAAAGAATGGTTAGATATGAAACGCCTACTCAAAGCAAAAAACTTATTAAAAACAAGTAATGCCTCCATTTCTGATATTGCTACGAGCTGTGGATATTCGAGTGTTTCATGGTTTATTGGGCAGTTTAAAAAATATTATAAAAGTACACCTTATTTATTTAGGCAAGAAAACTTATAAAAATAGGTACTTTTCCTGTACTATTATCTTCTTATTTCTATTATTATTCTTCATACAAGGAATAAATAATGATTAATAAAAACCTATTTTTATTTGCGAAAGTTTTACCAAGAGTAGAAAATTTTCAAGAGGCCAAAGAAGCACTTTTGAATATAATAGAAAAAACAAGAAAAGAAGAAGGTTGTTTACAGTTTCACTTACATGATGATGAACAGTACTTATATTTATATGAGGAATGGATTAATGAGCAAGCATTAATCTTGCATTATGAACAAGCATATACAAAAGAAGTATTTACAAAATATGAAAGTTGCTTAGCCAAAGAGGTTGAAGTAAATAAAATGTATTTATCTTCTTAGTTATACTAAAGAATAGTTTATTCTATTCTTTAGTTCGTTCTAATCTTTATCTTTTAAGACATTTTAACGTATGATTTCCCAATCTTTAAAAATAGGTTGGTAACCTCTTGCTCTTATCATAGAAGATATCTCTTCTACAGATCGTTCATCTGAAATTTCAAACTGCGCTGTTGATTTATCAACATCAGTATATCCACCAACATCTGTTTTAGATCCCGCTGAGAATTTAGTAGCAGCAATATCAATTAAATTATCTCTAAATTTTGCTTCTTCTCTTGTAGATACATTCATTCCAATATTAGGCATGTACAATCTATACGCTAACATAAACTGTACATAGGTTTTGTCGTTTATATTAAATTTTGGAGTAAAATCTCCTGCTGCATTATTAATTCTAGGCATAGAAATAGAAATTTCAGCATCAAAATATCTTTCCATTAAATACTTAGCATGCAAAGCAGATAAAAAAGCTTCTGAATAAATATTTCCAAGACCAAATAAGCAGCCAACATTAAGTGCTCTAATTCCAGCATCAGCACCTCTTTGTGGCGCATCTAATCTGTAGCTATAGTTTGTTTTTTCACCGCTTGTATGCACTTCTTTGTATATTTCTTTATCATACACTTCTTGGTAAATAGTTAAACCATCAACGCCTAAGTCTTTTAATTCTTTATATTCATGCGTTTCGAGAGGATAAACTTCTATAGAAATAGATGTAAAATATTTTTTAAGCACAGTAACTGCCATCTTTAAATACTTCATGTCTGCTTTTTTTGAAGCTTCTCCTGTTAGAACTAAAATATGTTTTATTCCACTTTTTGCTATTTCTATGGCTTCTTTTTCTAAGTCTTCTTGGCTTAAATGCTTTCTAACTATTCTATTTTTTTTAGAAAATCCACAATAAGAACAATCACTTGAACAATAATTTGAAATATAAATAGGTAAATACAATTGTATTACTTTTCCAAAATGTCTTAACTTGTGTTTTTTAGAGATTTCTGCCATTTCTTCAATATAAGAAAAAGCTTTAGGACTCAATAAATTTAAAAAGTCATATTGATTTAAATGTTCTTTTTTTAAAGAAAGCTCAATATCTTTTGTACTTACTTCGCTTAAATATTTTTCATAGTTGAAATCTTCATATTCTAATAAGATGTCATTAAAATTATCATAGTTTTGATAAATGAAAATATTAAAGTTCTTTTTAAGTAAATCCTTCTTAAAAAATATTTTTTACATATCATTAA
>CAJXWI010000130.1 GCA_913062735.1 uncultured Arcobacter sp. | reverse complement strand
AAGGGTATAATCATCAATGACATCGCCTGCAAATAATTTAGGTGCAATTTTTAACTTTAAACTTTTAAGTTGGGCAATTTCATCTTTTTTATTAATATTTAAAATTAAAGCACTGCAATCATCTTCTAATAAATCATTGGCTTTAGCACTGGCTTTTTTAACTAAAGAATAAGCCCCAAAAGGAAGTAGTGTGACTAATTCTTTTTGGCTTAAGCTTTTATATAAACCATCCGTACATAAAAGAATTTTGTCTTCTTTTTCTAGAGTGTTTTCAAAATAATATAAATCACTTTGTTCTTCCATTCCCAAAGCTAAAGTAAGCACATCTTCGTAGCTTTTTTCATGCATTACATGATCAGTAGATAATTGTGTAAGAACAGTATCTCTTAGAAGATAAATTCTTGTATCTCCGATATTTGCAGCATACAACCTGTTGCCATGAATCACTACAATAGCTAAGGTGGTAATCATTTCTACGCTTTGATAATCTTGCATGGATGAAGAGTATAAAATATTATTAATATTACTAATAAATGTTTTTAAACATTTTTCAATGCTCCATGCTTTGGGCCTGCTTTTAAAAGAATCCATAAGGTATTGGCATGTTTTTTGTGCAGCTTGTCTTCCTTCTTTAGCACTTCCCACTCCATCACACATAATGGCGATATTCAAATTATCAAAACTTTGAATATCGCAGAAGTCATCAGATAGTAAGTTTTTCCCTTTTGCAAGAGAAAAAGAAGAATTAGATATGTTCTTCACTTATATAATACCTCCTGCTTGTACTCCCCACGTTGTTCTCCATCTCGTTTTTACCATACTTAATCCAACAATTGCAACAAAAAGTACAAGAGCAAAGATTAAAAAGCCAACTGAATAACCATCAAAAGCACCTTTTGACCATCCCAAGGTTTTAATTAAAGCTGTTCCTCCAAGACCTCCTGCACATCCAACAAGACCAGTCATAATTCCAATATCTTTTGCAAATCGTTGAGGAACAAGCTGAAATACTGCTCCATTAGCCATTCCAAGATTCGCCATCATTAAGAATAATACCACAATAGAAGCATAAAATGGTAAATCAATTACAGCTGTGATTATCACTAAAATTGCAACAGCAGAGTAAAAAAAGTATAAAGATTTAACTCCACCAATTCTATCAGCTGTACTTCCTCCATAAGGTCTTAATATTGCTCCTGCAAAAATACACAAAGCTCCAAAATAACCAGCAATTACTTTTACATTGTTTTCATTCATTACTTCTGATCCAAAATTAGACATGTCTGCTGCATAGGTATTCATTAAATATACTTTCATATAACCAGCAATTCCAACAAAACCACCAAAACTAATAGCATAAAATAATGAGAACCACCATGTATCTTTATCTTTTAATAAATTTAAATAATCTTTTACTCTTTTTGGATTCTTTTTATAAACTTCTGCAGGTGCATCAAATGCGAATAATATATAAGCAATAAATACAATAATTGACATTGCTGCTCCTATACCAAATACCATATGCCATCCCCAAAGTTCAGCGATTTTTGGCGCAAATAAGAAGTCAATAACAACACCAATATTACCAGCTCCAGCAATTCCTAAAACTACTCCTTGTAATTTTGGTGGATACCATTGTCCAGCTTGTGGTAAAGCAACAGCAAAAGAAGCCCCTGCAAAACCTAGACCAAGTGCAACAAGTAATAATTGATTATATGAAATATCTTCTGCAATAAAGAAAGTACTTGTTAATGCCACAATTACAATAAATTGTGAAATAAGAGCAGTAATTTTTGCTCCGAGTTTATCAACTCCAAAACCTAATATAATCCGTAAAATTGCACCCGATAAGATTGGTAATGATAAAAGCGTTGCTTTTTCACCAGCAGACATAATATGTCCTGCTAATGCTAGTGCCTCTGAAATTTCTGTACTTAAAGGGCCTAACATTGTCCAAACCATAAAACTCATATCGAAATATAAAAAGGCCATAAAAAGTGTTGGTGTATGTCCTTTTCCTTTTAAATCTTTTAAACTTGCCATATTCTCTCCTATTATTAGTGCAAGAAGTATATGATTTTTATATATTTTTTATACTATGTAGTTGTATATAAAATATACAATGTATGAAAACTAAGCTATAAATCTAAAAAATATGAAGTACTTAATTGATTTAAGAAAAAATTTAGGGTAAAATCTTCTTTTCGCAAAATAATTGATATATGCTTTATTAAATAAATACAAAAATCTTGGGTAAAATAGCCTACAATTTAGGACAAAGCCTACAATATAGATAGTAAATAGTGACAATTCTTATCTTAAATGGTACAATTCAAATATAATTACAAATAAGGGACGTTTAATGGAGAAATCAAACACATCAACAGCATATCCAGATGTATTTGCAGAACTAAGAGCAAGTGTAAGAGAAGCAGGCTTACTAAAAAGAGTACCAATAAGAGGATCAATAGAGATGATTGCAATACTTGTCTCTTTTGTTATTGTATTTACTACTATTACATTATGGAACCCGGCACTTTTAGGTCTTTTTATGGCTTTGTTATTTACAAGAGCTGTTTTTGTATCTCATGATATACTTCACTTACAATATTTTAAAAGTAAAAAACTTTCACTAATTTTAAGTTATCCTTTTTCAGCAATAGCAATAACAAATTCATCTTCATGGTGGATTTTTAAGCACAATGAAAACCATCATACGTATTGTAATGTTCCTGAAAAAGATGAGGATATAAGAGCAATGGATGGGGCTTTTACTCCAGATAATAAAGGAAATAATAAAACGCTTAGAGTCTTAAAATACCCAGTATTTTGGGGAGCTATGTTTTTTATGTATCCTGCTTTTATTGCTCAGTCATATAATTATGTGATAAAGAATAAACATTTTGGTGAACTTACTTTAATGCTTTTACATTGGCCAATAATTTGGGGTTTAGTATTTTATCTTTTACCTTTGGGAAGTGCACTTATCACTTTTGCAACCTTATATGTAAGTCTTTCTGCTTGGCTGTCTTTTGGTTTTATTACTAATCACTTAGGCTGTGAAGTATTTACTAATAAAGAAAGAAGAGAAATGACTTGGTTAGAATTTCAAATGAGAACCAGTAGATCTTTAAAAGGGGGAGCTATTGTTCATTGGTTTTATGGAGGTTTAAATACTCAAATAGAACACCATTTATTCCCTCATGCTCCAAGATTTTCCTTACTAAAAGTTCAGAAAATGACAAAAGATATTGCCCAAAAATACAATATGAAGTATTTTGAGACTACGCCTATTGAAGCCTATATTCAAATTAATAAGGCCCTTGGCAAGTACTAAAAGTTCTTAAGCTATTTAGAATAATTCTTAATAGCTTAATTTTTTAATTAAGCCCCTTCCTCATTTTACGTATAAATTCATACTCTATTATTTTGTGCTTTTATGCATGTAATTAATACTTTTATACCTATAATTACCTCTCTTTATGTGTTATAATTCATTAATTAATAAAAGAATAAATATGTTTATCTCTATTTGGAGACATATATTTTTAATCAATAAACGAAGTTTAATTTCTATATAAAACCTAGGTAATTACGTACAAAACAAATAAAATTTAAAAAGATAATAATATGACAGCTTATTCGATTTTAGATCTTTCTCCAATTGTTGAAGGTTCAAACGCTTCTTTTTCTTTAAAGAATTCGCTTCTTTTAGCACAACACGCTGAGGAAATAGGATATACACGCTATTGGCTTGCCGAACACCATAATATGCCAGGCGTTGCAAGTTCTGCTACTTCTGTTGTAATTGGGCATATTGCAGGAGGAACAAAGCATATTCGAGTAGGAGCTGGTGGTATTATGTTGCCAAATCATTCGCCTTTAGTAATAGCAGAGCATTTTGGTACCTTAGAGACCTTATATCCCAATAGAATTGATTTAGGACTAGGGAGAGCTCCTGGGGCTGATGGTCTAACTGCAAGAGCTTTACGGCGTGACTTATCTGGTAATGATAATTTTGTTCATGATATTACACAATTGCAACAATATTTCAATGAATATACAGGGGATTCAATACGGGCAATTCCAGCAGATGGAACAAATGTTCCTTTATATATTCTTGGTTCTAGTCTTTACGGTGCGCAAGTGGCAGCCAATTTTGGACTACCCTTTACTTTTGCTTCTCATTTTTCTCCGGATGCACTAGGGGAAGCTTCGAGAATTTATAGAGAGAACTTCAAACCATCAGCTGTATTAAAAGAACCCTATTTTATGTTTTCTATTAATGTTTTTGCAGCCAATACAAATGAAGAAGCAGAGTATATAAGAAGCTCTCATCAGCAAGGTTTTGCAAATCTAAGATTTGGAAGACCTGGATTATTGCCACTTCCTGTTAAGGATATTGATACTGTTTTAGACAGCGTTACTTTGCAGCAAGTTAATCGTACTTTACGATGTTGTGCCATAGGTGACTCTTCTAAAGTTTATGATGAATTGTCTGCTTTAATTGATAACTATAAGCCCAATGAAATTATTATTAATAGTCCAATACATAATCATGAAGCAAGACTAAAATCTTATAGTATTGCAGCAGAGGTTATGAAGAAGATTAATAAGAGATAAATTTTATTGACTTAGGATTCATTGCCCCTTGGGTGTAATGAATCATAAATGTTACGTACTTGACCACTTAGTCAAATAACTATATTTTTCTACTTTTTTAACTTAATAAAACAAAACATCTGTGATAAAATATTTTTAGAAACTAATATTTAGTTATAAGGATATTTTTTATGATAAAAAAGTTTACTGCAAAGATTTCGGATGAAAGTATTTCTGAATTAAAAGAAAAAATCAAGAATACTCGTTGGCCAGATGAAATACACGATTCATCTTGGAACTATGGCTCAAATTTAAACTATATGAAAGAGCTAAGCAATTATTGGTTGCATACTTTTTCTTGGAAAAAAGTCGAAGAAAAAATAAATTCTTATCCCAATTATACCTTTGATGTTGATGGTAATACTATACATTTTATTCACATTAAAAGTAAGTATAAAAATGCTATTCCTTTAATTATAACGCATGGATGGCCAGGTTCTTTTCTTGAAATGTTTAAGTTAATTCCTTTATTAATCAATAATGAAGAGTGTGCTTTTGATCTTGTAATTCCTTCTGTTATAGGTTTTGGATTTTCTTCAAAAGCTACAAAAGAAGGCTGCAATACTAGCTATATTGCAAATTTATGGCATAAATTAATGTTGGAGCTTGGATACAATAAATATGCTGCACAAGGTGGGGATATTGGTTCTGGGATTAGTACTAGGCTTGCTATGAATTATCCCCAACACATTTTAGCTTTGCATTTAAACTATGTATCTGATTCTTTTAAACCTGCTTTTTATGATGAGAAGGCTGTTTCAAAAGAAGTGCGTAAGTACGAAGAAGAATTAAATACTTGGGCCCAAAAAGAAGCGGGATATGCTTATGTTCAAAGTACTAAACCCATTACTTTAGCTTATGGTTTAAACGATTCTCCTATAGGCTTATGCGCTTGGATTATTGAGAAGTATAATTCTTGGAGTGATCACAAGGGCAATATAGAAGAAGTATTCACTAAAGATGAATTATTAGCAAATGTAAGTTTGTATTGGTTTACGCAAACAATTCATTCCTCCATTCGAATATATAATGAAAATTCTAAAAATCCAATGGTATTTAAAGAAAATGATTACATTCACTGCCCTGTGGCATATGCACAATTTCCAAAAGAGATATCTAAACCACCCCGTGAATTTCTTGAAAAAGCCTACAATATTGAACGCTGGAGTGTAATGGTAAAAGGGGGTCACTTTGCCGCAAGTGAACAATCAGAATTACTAGCAAAGGACTTAATAGGATTTTTTAAAAGTGTTACAAATAAATGATGGAAATTCAAGGCAATAGAATAAAGTATAACGAATGAATCTCCACTTTTATTAGAAAGTGGAGATTCATTCGTTGGTTGTAATTTTAACCACTTAATAAATTAAGTATACTGTATCTGGAATTTCCTAAATATTAATAATAGTCATTCCTAATTCTTCCGATAATATTTTAACTCTTGTTTTCATATTTGAGGGATCATTTGTCCCTTGTTGCGAGAGTCTATCAAATTCTAATAATTCAAAAGAGGAATTTTCATAATCTTCTTTTGCTCCTAATCTATTTAGTTTTAATTTTTTGAAGAAGTTCAATAGTTTTGGTCTTGTAATTTTACTCAATTCGTTTTTTTCTTCTGCAAATCTAAATAACAAATAATAAACTACCATTATTCCTTGACTTTTTAATAATTCGTCATCATTTGTAAAAACACTATTCATTAAATCTAATATATGACGAGATTTAATATAAATATCATCAACAATATGTTTGTTTTTTGTATGATAGTTTCTTGCTAATGCATCTAAAAAAACTTTTTTTGTATCAGATAATTTCTTCCCTAAACTTAAATTTTCTTCTATCAGTAACAAACGTGCAGATACTTCTTGATGCTGATATCTTTTATTTGTAAATTTTACTTTAAATTTAAAAAAATTGTTTTTTGATAAATTCCTCAGAACATTAACTAAACTCCCTCCTATTGCATTTCTCTTTTCCGCTGAATTTAAAGATACTGCCTCATTTAATCTAGAAAACATATCTTCAATTAGTTCAATATCATCCGTATCAACAGCAATAACAGGTAAAACAAAAGAGTCGAATTTTACTTTTATCTTAGGGTATTCTTTTCCAATATCTTCGTAACTTAAACCTGATAAGTTTATCGAAGCATCTCTTTGATAGTCAAAATCATCTGCTAATGTATATACACCATCAATAAATTCCCATATAGTCTCTAGCCTCTGTCTTCCATCAATAACTGCATAACTTGTACCAGTCTTAATTTTTTCGTTTCGTGAATATTCATGAAAATAAATTTTTGGTATATCATAGTCATTTAATATAGAGTCAATTAATAGTTGCTTCTTCTCTTTTGTCCAAATTCCACCCATTCTTTGATATGGCGGG
>CAJXWI010000129.1 GCA_913062735.1 uncultured Arcobacter sp. | reverse complement strand
GCATAAGAGCAATGTTCTGTAGTTACTTTTTTAACTGGGATTCAAATGTAAATTTAAAAATTGCTCAAGGATATGGGTTTAAACAGTTAGATGAAGCAAAAGAAGGAACATTCAGAAAATTTGTAGGAGTTGATGAACAAATAAATAGATTACATCAATATATAAAAGTATTAAAATTTGGTTATGGAAGAGCAACCGATCACGCTTGTGAAGATATAAGATTGGGGCTTTTAACTAGAGATGAAGCGAAAAAATTAGTAAAAAAATATGACTTAGACCCAATTGGTGATAAGTACAAAAATGATATTTGTGATTTTTTAGATTATTCAAATGAAGAATTTGATAATGTGTTAGATAAATTTAGAAATAAAGATATTTGGAAGAAAGATATGAACGAAAATTGGTATATGCCAAATCATTTAGAAGATTAAATATGAAACTAGAACTTAATGACAAGCCTAGAGAATTTGTAGCTAATGATGTAACGATTAGTGATTATGGAAAAGTCTTATTAAATTCTAATGAGATGGTGTCTTTTAAAACAGAAAGCTCAAAAGAATATGATTTTGTTGCAAAAGAGTGGGGATACTATGCTACCCCATCTCTAAATGGAAGGCTTATAAATGAAGGTTTTAAAACTGCACTTGTAGTTAACGAATATAATAAAGCATATGTAATGGTAGTTGATATTGATAAAATGGATATATTTTATGATTATTTGAAGACGGATAAACAAAAGCTAGTGTCTTGGCTCGATGAATGGTTTGGAGAATAAGTGAATACTTATATAATTGCAGAAATAGGAATTAATTTTAATGGTAGCTTAGATAATTGCTATAGAATGATTGATGTTGCCGTTGACTCTGGTTGTAATGCGGCCAAGTTTCAAATTTTTAGTGCTAAAAAACTTTACCCTAGAAGCGCAGGTGAATTGGATTGGAAAGATGATAAAGAAGAATATAGTTATGATATTTATGAAGCAGTTAAAAGCTTTGAATTACCACGTGAGTGGGTTGATGATTTAATAAGTTATTGTGTAGAAAAAAATATTGATTTTATGGCTTCTGTATTTGATACAGAAGGACTGAATGAAATGGTTTGTAAAGGAATGAAGGTAATTAAACTGTCATCATATACAATTACAAACTTACCTTTAATAAAAGCTGCAGCAAAATTAAATTTACCAATTATAATGAGTACAGGTGGAGCGACAATCTCTGAAACAGAAGATGCTGTAAATTGTATTCAAAAGTATCATAATGATTTAACTCTTCTTCATTGCTCAATCCAATATCCTACAAAATTAGGTGACGTTAATATGGGTATACTAGATACATTTAAAAGTGTATTCCCAGATGTTAAAATTGGTTATTCTGATCATACGGAAGAAGCATCAAATGCCCCTGTTCAAGCAGTTTATTTAGGAGGTAGTGTAATAGAAAAGCATATTACTTTGGATAAACAAATGGAAGGACCCGATCATTTTTTTGCCTTGGAACCTAAGGAAGTAAAGCAAATGGTAGATGATATAAAAGAGGCTGAAATAAATTATAAGAATGGAAATTTTATTTTAGATAAAGTAATTTATGGAGATACTAAAAAAATATGCCATGATCATGAACAATATTTAAGAGATTTTTGTTATATGACTCTTTTCTCAAATAAGCCAATTAAAAAAGGTGATATTATAAAACCTAAGGATATATCAATATTAAGGGCAGGTAAAAAAAACAAAGGACTAGAGCCTAAGTACTTGAAATTATTTGAAACATATGATGTTGTTGCAAAAGAAGAAATTGATTTCGAAGACCCTATCAATTGGGATAAAATTTTATAATTGAAAAAAATACTATTTAGGGCAGATGCTGCACCGCATATTGGTATTGGTGACTTAATGTCTTTGATTAATATATCTAAGTACTTTGATGAAAAAGATGAAAAGTATTTTATTATTAAAGATTTTAAAGCTGGATTGAATTTAGTTGAAAAATATAATGTACCAAATTGTTTTATAATAGAGAAAAAAATTTCCATAGAGAACGAAGTTGAGTATATTAATAGCTTTGTAAGTGATAATAAAATTGATTATCTTTTTTTAGAAATAACTGAAATAAAGTTATCTAGTTATATTGGATTAACAAAAAAAGTAAAAAAAATTTGTGTTAATTTTGATGAACATATATTAGATGATTTTGATTTAGTAATCGATTGGGATGTAGAAGCAAATAAATTTTTTGATGTAAAAAAATATCCTAAAACTAAGTTTCTCTTAGGACCTGAATATGTTATTTTACCTAAGGAGTTTTACGGTAATAAAATCTTAAGTAGAAAAAATACATTATCTAATAATAAGATACTTATTGCAATGGGTGGAGCTGATGAATTAAATTTCACAAGTAAGATAATTGATTGTCTAATATCCTCAAAATTAAGATATGAATTGACTATTATTGTTGGATCTGGTTATGAATATAAGCATGATCTAGTGGCAAAACTACAAAATAGTAATCTCAAATATACCATTAAGCAGAATATATCAAATATGATTGATGAATATATGGATTGTGACATTGGAATTGGAGCAGGGGGTCTAACTTCAAGTGAATTAGTTGCAACAAAGGTTTCTCCCATACTAATTGCGACGTATAAACATCAAATTGCAAGATGTCAGTTTTTTCATAACTATGGGTGGGCAAAATATTTAGGATATAGAAAATTTAAAGATTCTGATTTAATAGATGCAATTTTAAACCCTATAGTACCAACTGAAGAACAAATTTTTAATACACAAGAGATAATAGATGAAATTAAAAAAATTTAAAAATATTGATATTATTATTGATAATGAAAACTCATGGATGTGGGATTATATTGTAATGCTAGAAAATGTATTAGTGCCATTTTCTCAAAATGTTAGGCTATTTAAAAATAGTGTAGATATTATGCATGGAGATGTTCTTTTTATATTAAGTTGTGATAAGATTTTAAATCTTAAAGATTTAGATAAGCATAAGCATAATATTGTAATCCATGCAAGTGATTTGCCAAGTGGAAAAGGTTGGTCCCCATGGAGTTGGGAAGTTGAAAGTGGGGCGAATAAATTAACTTTAACTCTATTTGAGGCAAAATTGGAATTAGACTCAGGTGATTGGTACTTAAAAGATAACATTAATCTTGATGGTACGGAGTTAATAGATGATATTAGAAAGTTGTTAGCTTTAAAGGAATTTGATATGATCGGCGAATTTTTAACTCAATACCCTATTCAGCCTAAAAATCAGACTGGACAAGAGAGCTTTTATCAAAAACGAACGATAAATAACCAAGAAATTAACATCAACAAAAGTATTCTAGAACAATTTAATTTATTGAGAGTATGCGATAATGATAATTATCCTGCTTATTTTTATATTAAAATAGACGGGAAGATACAAAAGTATATTATCAATATATTTAAAGAGTAATAACATTTAAAAACTATTTGTAATAAATATAATCAGAAAGTATTGTTTACTGTAATTAAATTTTAAACAACAGTAAATGTTCCATTTTATTAGTAAATTCAAATACAAAGGTACTAATTTGTTAATCTTTTCTTTAATAAAATGACCTTAGAATAATAGTTCTAAAAATTTAATTGTTTTGGATGAGTCAAATAGATAAAATTGTAGTATACCTTACAAAAATATTTCGAAAACAAGGACTGTAGATAGTGAATCTAGGTAAATTAATAAAATATTTAAAAAGATATTCAGCATATAAGAATGTTAAAAGTAAAAAAAAGATTTTATTTGACATATTAGGTGCAGAAGTGCCTGGATATATATATAATACAATCTTGTTTACAAGAACAATGAATAAATTAGGTTATAGTATTGACTACCAAATGGGTAATAATCAAGATAAATTAAAAGAATTGTATAGTTTTAATGCAGTAAAATTTTATTTAGTTACTAGATACACTTTATTAAAATATTTACCAAAAATATTATGGTTAAATGTTAGATACTTTTCTACTTATTTTAATATGGATAAACTGTTTAATATGCATATTGATGAAGTTTATATTGGAGATTTAATATACGATGATTATAACAGAAGACAAGAACAACCATCAATTGATAAAATTAACTTTAGATATTTAAAAAAAATCAATGAAGCGTTCTTTTATTATTGTTATTATACAAATATATTAAAAAATACAAAATACGAATATACAATTCTAAATCACAATTGTTATGTAAGAAATGGATTACTTGGAAGAATAGCCAATAAGTATAATTCTAAAGCTATGTTAGTAAATGGTGATTATAATCTTTTAGCTCGAAAGTTGTACCCAAATAGCTTTGAATTTTATACAATATTAAATAAAGGCCTTTTTAAATTAAGTTTAAATAATGATTTTTTAGTAAAAAAAGCAGAGTTCTTTTTTGATAATGTAATGAATAAATCTATTAAAACTTGGGATAGTGTAAATTTTGAAGTTGCTATGACTAACACAGACATATTAGAACAAAAAAGAATGCTAGAGTTAAAAGAAAGCGGAAAAAAAATAGTAGTTATTTCTTCTCATGTATTGATTGATAATATAGTTGGTGCAGATGGGAGAAGACAAGTTTACAAGGATATTCTCACGTGGTTAAGAGAAACACTAAAATTATGTAATAAAAATAAAAATATTATAACGTTTTTAAAACCACATCCAAGAGAGTATGCATTTAAGTATAAACCTACTATATTAGACATATATAATGAATTAAATTTAGAAAATGTAAGAATTTGGCCAGATAACTTGGATATGAAAGAAAATTCTGATCTAGTTGATACTTTAATAACAATTAGAGGTAGTGTTTCTTTTGAATTCCCTGGATTTGGTGTACCTGTTGTACTAGCAGGAAAGAATCATGCAGGTGCTTCGGGTTTTGATACCGTCATAGAAGTAGATGATGTTTCTAAGTATGAAGAGATAATTTCAAATATACATACCTTGGAAAGATTAGACGAAAAGACTATGAAAAAGAATAAATTAATTTATTTTATGTATTTTAACTCTGTCTTTTACAACTTGAATGATGAACTTAAGTTTTCAAAAGAGGATTTGTTTAAGAATGAATACTTGAAGGTAGATCCCAAGCAATTACCTTCAAATCCATATAAAGATAATATTGAAGATATTTTAATAAATAAGTTAGAAGTATTTAATAAAAGTTATAAAGAGTATACAGATGATTTAGAACTTTTTTTAAGTTGTGATGATTATAACTTATTAGGTGAAGTTCAATATAAAAAGAAATTTTTAGATGTGCAATAAGAGTTTAATTAATTATTTAATTACTAATAATATTTTATATAAAAAAAACCAATCATTAACTAAATTTTCTTATTTTAAAACGGGAGGAAATATAAATCTAATAATTTTCCCTAGTTCAATTTCTCAAATTCAAGAGTTAGTTAAATATCTAAATAATGCTAATATAGATGATTATTTTGTATTTGGGAATACATCAAATTGTATATTTAGAAATAATACAAATATAGATATAATTATTACATTGAAAAAAATGAATAGTTTGGTTATCGAAAAAAATAAACTTACTGTTAGTGCAGGTGTGATGATCCCAAAACTAGTACAAGAGTGTGTTAAACACGGGATATTAGGATTTGAAGGATTAGAAGGTATACCTGCAACTATTGGTGGGGCAGTTTATGCTAATGCAGGTTCCTATGGATATATTATAAGTGATAACATTATCAGAGTAATAGCAATAGATAAAAATGGAAGGCTAGTTGAGTTTTTGAAAAAAAATTTAGAACTTGACTTTAGAACAAGTGTTTTTAATCAAGGTAATGATTGTATAATTGTGTCTGTAGAGTTTGCCATAGTAAATCAAGCTTATACAAATATTAATTTAATTAAAAGTAAAATAAAACATTTGAAAAAACACCGCCATAAGTATTTAGAATATAAACTTCCAAATGTTGGTAGTGTATTTAAAACTAATGATATTTACAATAACCTTGCAAAACAAAATTTTATTTATTATGGAATTTTATTTTTTACACGAGCTATTATTTATAGAATTATAAGAGCTAAGGATAATAAGCTTCTCAATAGCATTACATTTAAGTATTTTGGGATAAGCAATAAAGGTTTAGTGTCTGAAAAAACGATGAATACTGTTGTCAATAAAAATGAAGATACAGAATTAATTGAAAAATATATAAGTAAAATTCAAAAAATAAGTAATAACACACTTGAACTTGAAATAGAAATAATTTAAAGGAATTATATAGTGAACATAGGAATTTTAACATATCATAACAGTGTAAACTTTGGAGCTTACTTGCAATGTTTAGCTACTCAAGAAGTTATTAAAGAATTAGGTCATAGCTCTTTAGTAATTAATTATAAATCAAAAGAACATTCAAAAAAAGAGTTTAAGAGTTTGTTTTTTACAAAAAGACCTCGTATTCTTTATGATAATTTTAGAAAATATTTAAAATTCAGGGATACTCAAAAGTTATTAACACTTTCAGATTCTATTGAGGTAATTGACCCAATTTTAGATGTAAAAGTAGATGCTATAATTATTGGTAGTGATGAACTTTGGAATTTTAAGAATGACATGTTCGGATATGATCCTGTATACTACGGTGTTGGATTAGAGAAGTTCCCTTTAATAGCTTATGCTGGTTGTGTTGGTAAAATAACTTCCACTGATAAATTTCCCGATGATGCAGTTAATGCACTAAAAAACTTTAGATCAATCTCTGCACGAGATGTCAATACTCAAAATATAATTAAAAATATTACTGATATAGATTGCCCTTTAGTCGTTGATCCTACGTTTTTATTTGATTTTGGAGATAAAATAATTGAACCTGATTTAGATAACTATATAGTATTTTATGGAATCTTTTTATCTGAAGAACATGTATCTCAATTACAAAAATTTGCTAAAGTAAATAATTTAACACTTATTTCTATTGGTTACCAAATTCCATTTGTTGAAAAATCAATTGTGAATATTAATGCCTTTGAATGGATGGGA